>JBKJWE010000087.1:0-3676 GCA_046717045.1 Nitrospiraceae bacterium
GAGAGGCGGCGATCGGAAAACGATTGACGGCCCTTCGTCTGGCGCAAGCGCTTAATTGCGAACGGGGCATCGCCGCCGAACCACTAGACAGCTGCGGAACCTGCCGATCCTGCCGGCAAATCGAGGCCCGCACGCACCCGGACTTTTTCGTGATTGAGCCGGATACGGAGCTGGCCACGCCACAGATCAAGATCGAACAAATCCGTGAGATCGAGCACCAGATCATCTATCGCCCGCTGATCGGAGAACGAAAAATCTGCCTGATCGACAACGCCGACTGCTTGACGATTGGAGCGGCCAACGCGCTTCTCAAGACCCTTGAGGAACCGCCCGCCCACAGTCTCTTTCTCCTCGTTACCAGCCGGCCGGCCGCGCTGCCCGTCACTATCCGCTCACGCTGCCAAGCTCTTCGCTTCACCACACCGGCCCGCACCCAAGTCGAGGCCGCGGTGATCGTACAACGCGAACTCCCTCCTGCCGACGCTCGCTTCCTCGCGATCATCAGCGAAGGACGCATCGGCGCCGCCCTCACCATGGATGTGAAAGAGGCGCGCGCATGCCAGCAAGAATTACTCAACCTCGTTCGCCCAGACTCCCTGCGATCGGTCACGTCCATTCTGTCGGCAGCCGAATCGCTGGCAAAGGCGGACCGCGCACAAGAAATCTTCACCTGGCTGACACGATGGATACGCGATCTGGTTCTGATTCAGATTGGCGGCGATCGAGAGCAACTCCTGTATGTGGAGCACCTCCCCATACTGGAAGCAGCGGCCCGGCAAGCCGATACGGATGCGCTGCTGGATATCTTGAAGGACATTGAATCGACCGAGCAACGGGCCACCCGCCATCTCAACTTGCATATGGCGCTGGAGACGATACTGCTCCGCCTGCGCGACGCCCTCGCGCTGGCTCCAACCGCAGCCCCTGCCTAGCATCCTCGCGGCCAACCTGGTATCTTTTCGTCCGACCATGCGCGCATCGAACGGGTTCTACATCACGACGCCGATTTACTACGTCAACGACGTGCCGCACATCGGCCACGCCTACACGACAGTGGCTGCCGATGTGCTCGCACGCTACTGGCGATTGCGTGGGCGCGATGTCTTTTTTCTCACTGGCCTCGACGAGCACGGACAAAAAGTACAGCAGGCGGCAGCCAAGGCTGGAATCGATCCCCAAGTCCATTGCGACAGACTCGCCCCGCAGTTTCAGAACCTCTGGACGCGGCTCAATATTTCGAACGATGCCTTTATCCGCACGACCGACCAACCGCACAAATCTATCGTTCAACGATACATTCAAGATCTCTATGATAACAAGCTGATTTATAAGGCAGACTATACTGGCTGGTATTGCACGTTCGACGAGCGATTCTGGACCGAAAAAGATGTCGCTGACGGGCTGTGTCCGGATTGTAAACGCCCCGTCGAAAAACTCAGTGAGCACAATTATTTTTTCAAGATGGGGCAATACCAAGACCGCCTGATCGACTACATCAAGACCCACGAAGGTTTCATTCGTCCCGAGTCGCGCCGCAACGAAGTTCTGGGTTTCCTCGAGACTCAGAAGCTCGGAGACCTGTCGATCTCCCGACCGAAATCCAGACTCTCTTGGGGCATCGAGTTGCCGTTCGATCAAGACTATGTCACCTACGTCTGGTTCGACGCGCTCGTGAATTATGTGTCGGCGCTCGAATACAAGACGGCGCAGCGATCTCTCGATCGTTACTGGCCTGCCTCCGTCCATCTCGTCGGCAAAGACATTCTGACGACGCATGCCGTCTATTGGTCCACGATGCTGATGGCCCTCAACCTGCCATTACCCGACACAATCTTCGCTCACGGCTGGTGGACGGTCGACGGAGAAAAGATGTCGAAGAGTCGTGGCAACGTCGTCGATCCGAACAAGATGATCGACAAGTACGGCGTCTATGCCTTTCGGTACTTTCTGCTGCGCGAAGTGCCTTTCGGACAGGATGGCGATTTTTCGGAAACGGCCTTGGTTGGGCGCATAGATAGTGATATTGCAAACGGGCTCGGAAACCTACTGAGCAGGACATTAACCCTGATCGAGCGTTTTGCTGGTGGAATAGTTCCAGAGGTCCCTCCCTCGCTTGATACCGACATAGAAGAAAGGCTTACTGTTGCAGGCTTGGAGGCGTTTGGACTGGCGGATTCAGACATTGAGGAAATGGCGTTCAGTCGAGCTCTCGAACAAATTTGGCAATTGGTGCGAGCTGCCGATCAATACCTTGAAACCCACGCTCCATGGACCCTAGCCAAAGACCCGGGCAATAGGAAGATATTAGAAAGAGTTTTATACAGGGCTGCGGATGCTCTCCGCCTTTTAGCGATCGCCGTGTATCCGTTCATACCCAGTACGGCTTTCGCGATTAGTCAGCAACTGGGGTTAAAATTGGATTTTTCGAAACCCATTCCTTTTGAAGATAGGCAGTGGCATCGCCTACTTCCAGGCACTAGGACTAAAAAGGGAGATCCATTGTCTCCCAGGATAGCACCTAAAGCTGGCGCACTTGCGGTAACTGGGCATGAAGTAAAACTATCAGTATCACAGGGAGGCAAAATAGTGAACGACGCACCGATTACCCCGCTGCCGACAGCTGAGACACCCATACCAGCAACAGCCGCGCCGCAGGCACCAATTCCAGTTGCAGCGGCAGCCCAGCAGATTACCATCGACGAGTTTATGAAGATTCAACTCAAAACAGCCACGGTACTGGCAGCCGAGCGGGTACCGAAGTCGGAGAAGCTCCTCAAGCTTCAGGTTTCCATCGGCAGTGAGCAACGGCAAATCGTCGCCGGCATCGGCAAGAAATATGAGCCGGAGGCTCTGATCGGAAAAACGATTGTGATCGTCTCCAACTTGAAACCGGCGAAGCTCATGGGTGTCGAATCGCAAGGCATGGTCCTCGCGGCCGGCGAGAGTGAGGTCCGAGGCCTTGTGACGCTTCTTGAAGACGTTGAACCGGGCACAAAGGTCAAATGACCTGGCCCCTGCAGCTCATTGCCGCGTTGGCTGCTTGCCTCGCCTCGGTTCCCTGCTTTGCGATTCCTGCCACAATGGAGACTCCCCCTGACCTTCACCTCAACGACCCGAAGCCCACGACCGTGCTTGTGAGAGTGGTCGCCCACGGCTCGATGGTATTAGGGAAAGAGGTTGGCGGCGCACGCGTCACCATCAGCGATGCAGCCACAAAACAGATTTTGGCCACAGGCCTTCAACAGGGCGAAGCCGGCGATCAAAATCAGATCATGCGGACGCCACACTTGATGGAGGAACCGCTCTACAGTTCCCTGCCGGCTGCAGTATTTTCTGCAACACTTGTTTTGCTCCGTCCGAGGCTCGTCGAAGTCACCGCGGAGGGGCCACTGGCTTACCCAGCCGCGGCGCAGCGCGTGTCAACAACCGTCTGGCTGATTCCTGGGAAGGACCTGACACGCGACGGGATCGTCCTCACGCTCTACGGCTACATCGTCCAGATCGAACATCCGAAACCAGGGGAGTCGCTGATTGCCAAAGAGGACGTCCCCTTGCGGGCATCCGTGCGCACGTTGTCCGGCGCCCTCGTGCGCCCACACGGCGACTGGGACTCTCGGAAAACGCATATCTACGGTGAAGTCATGATCGGCGACCGCGTGATTGAACGGCTTCAGAT
>JBKJWE010000088.1:0-4229 GCA_046717045.1 Nitrospiraceae bacterium
GCATAGGCTTGACCGTGGACACTGTCTGCCACGTCATCACCAAGCTCGAGCTGGGCGGCGCTCAGCAAAACACCCTGTTTACCGTTGCCCATCTCAGTTCCGCGAAATTTCGCCCAGTCTTAATCGCCGGAGAAGCCGGTTTACTGGATGCAGAGGCTCGGGCCCTTCCTACGATCGAGTTCTATCAGGTCCCCACATTAATTCGCGCGATTAGACCCTTCCACGATGTTCGCGCGCTTTGGGCGTTGGCGAGGTTGTTCAAGCGGTTAAAGCCGACAATCGTCCATACCCACAGTTCCAAAGCTGGAATTCTTGGCCGAATGGCTGCTCATCTGGCGGGAGTCCCAATCATTATTCATACGATCCATGGATATGGCGTGACACCAGTCCAACGCCCGGTACTCCGTCGCTTGCTCGTATTGGTGGAACGTCTGGTTTCGAAAATGACGACTCGATTCTTCTCTGTCTCAGAAGCCAATCGCCGACAGGGCATTCGGTGGAAACTGTTTCCCCCCGATCGATGTGTCGTGATTCGAAGCGGAGTAGATATTGAGGCCCTGCGGTGTACATCGGTCGATAAGCCAAGTAAGAAACGTGAGCTGGGGCTCGATCCAGTCCGACCGGTCGTGGGAATGGTTGCGCCGTTGAAGCCTCAGAAAGCGCCTCTGGATTATCTCAGAATGGCAGCACGCGTCCACCAGACAAATCCGGAGGTGCAATTTGTGATAGTCGGTGATGGGGAGATGCGGTCCGCGGTCGAGCGAGAGCGTACGAAACTGGGATTGACTCATGTTCTTCATCTGCTGGGCTGGCGTCGAGATGTAGCTGAGATTCTGCGTTGTATGGATATATTCGTCCTGACGTCGCTGTGGGAAGGTCTGCCTCGAGTGTACCTCGAAGCGTTGGCGATCGGCGTGCCGGTAGTAGGGACAGGCGTAGATGGCGCAGAGGAAGTGATCAAAGATGGGGTAAATGGGTTTCTGCTAAAACCCGGCGATGTGGATGGGTTGGCCAAGAGAGTTCAACAACTTCTTTCCCCTGGTGAAACACTGCTGCAGTCTGAGGGCACAGGGTTAGGGAAAGAATTCGATGTCAATGAGATGGTGCATCGACAGGAAGAGGAATATCAGCATCTGATCGATGCCATCGTTCAACGCTGAACGCTGTATTTCCCTGCCGGTCAACGCCTGGTCGGTTCACGTGCTCCATTGTATAATAAATCACAGTCTTTGACGCGTTCGATTGATCTGCGGCTCAAAGCAAGGAGGTTCTGATGAAGGCAGAGGTGTCGATGACCGTTGTCGTTTCGTCCTTGCTGTGGGCTGCAATCGCTTCAGGCAAAGATCTCACCCCAAGGGAGATTTATGAACAGACTGCGGCGGCCGTCGTGATGGTGATGGGGCATTCAGATGTCGGCAAGAGCGGCAGCGGAGGAACCGGCTCGATCATTCAGGCCGACGGAACGGTGCTCACAAATGCGCATGTCGTGATCGAGGAACGAACAGGGAAGCCCTATCCGCGTCTGTCCGTGTTTTTGAGGCCGGTGCGCGTGACCGGCGATTCCAAGATGGATCTCTCCCGAATGGTACGTGCGCGGGTCGTGGCCTATTCGTCTCCACTCGATCTGGCCCTGCTCAAGCTTGAGGGGGTGGCTGATCCACTCCCGGTCGTGGACCTCAGCGACTCTGACCGAAGTCGGATCGGGGACCGCGTCGTCGCCATCGGCCATCCTGAGCAGGGCGGGCTCTGGACGCTCACGACGGGTGTAATCAGCGCCGGGGTCGATAACTTTAACGGCGTGAAAGGCAAGCACGTGTTTCAGACGGAAACCGGCTTGAACCGCGGCAATTCCGGCGGGCCCTTACTCGACGGCGAAGGCCGAATGGTCGGCGTCAATACCGCCATTGCCCGCGTCGCTTCCGATGGACTGCCCATTACCAACATCAGCTTCTCCCTGAAGTCGAGTGTCGTCAGGCAGTGGGTCAGAGAACAGGGCCTATCTTCACAATCAGCCAAGAGCAGCCAAACCCCCGGCCAGATGAAGGCGGCATCTGAACCAGCGCAGCCGATGCCGACCACGCCACAAGCCGCTCCGCCCAGCCCTCCCAAATCTGGCACGCCTCCTAAGGCGACCGTCACGCCGGGTCCAACAGAAGCGCCACCGACCAAGCCCTATAATCTTGATCGGCTCATTAGCGAGCGTAGCAAGGCCGAAGCCGACCTCGAGAACATGATTTCTGAGATGCGCGGGCGCATGAAGGGGCGATGACCAGCCGACGCTCCTGATCTCCTGATGCGGCAAGCTTACGCATCAGTTTTCTTCCACTAGGCTCTTCATCCTGCTCGTATGAAAAAGTGTTTCCTCCCGGATGAGGCAGGGTGTATCATGCCGCCACCTCATGACGATCCGGGCTCGGACTCCACTTCTCGGGAGACTCATCGGCCTCGTCCTATTGTCGCTCCTGGCAATTCCAACTTTCTGCTGGGCGAAGAGCGATCTGGATCGGTTTGAATTGGTGGGCGTCGCTCGCACGATGGTGACGAAGCATCCGCAGCTCAGAACAACTCATCAATTCGATCGAACCGGACGGTTGACGCAGCTCGAACTTTCTCCCGCCAATGAAGCTGAGGCGGTGCGGTATATCTTCTCCCATGATGCGGGGGGCCGCCTAATCGAAGAGCAGACGTTCGAACCGGACGGAACGACGGCCTACAAGAAAATCTTTCGCTACGTGGACGATGACCACGGACGGCAGACAGCCCAAGTTGCGGCAACGGAAACGGGCGGCTTGGCTCATGCGGAGTTCGCGTTTTATGACGAGCACGGGCTTTTAGCTGAAGATTTGAGCATCACGGGCCAGGGTGTGGTGGAGAAGAGTCTCTACGACGTCCGCGGGAATCTTGTGTATCATGCCAGGTTTTTTCAAGGGCATCTGGTTCTTGAGGCGACGCACCACCACGGGCCGCTGGGGCGGCTCAAAGAGAGTCGATTTTATGGGTCTGATGGGGAGCTCATGCGAAAAGACTTGTATCGATACGATCACGCGGGGCATCGAATCGAACAGGCCAGCGAGTTTGTCCGGCACTCTCACTTGCGGAAATCGCTGACCACATACGAATTCGATCACATGGGGAACTGGATCAAGGAGACCATTCAGCGCTGGTCCGATAAGAATGGAACGGTTGCCTTGACCGAAACGGTCGTGAGTCGAGAACGAACGATCACATATTACACACCACAATAGGCTCGGCGCTTACGAGGTGACCGCCCCTTCCGATGCCGACGAAACGTGCCGGGCGTATTTGGCCATGACACCGGACGTGTAGCGTGGTACCGGCTGTTTCACCCGCTTGAGCCTGGCCTTGATCTCTTTCTGAGAAAGCTCGACCGTCAGAGTCCGTTTCGCAATGTCGAAGACGATCATGTCGCCGTTCTTCACGGCGCCGATTGGCCCGCCTTTCACGGCTTCCGGCGCCACGTGACCGGCCATCAATCCATGCGTCGCGCCGGAAAAACGGCCATCTGTCAACAACGCGACGGAATCGCCCAGTTCGGCACCCACGATGGCGGCGGTCACCCCGAGCATTTCACGCATGCCAGGGCCGCCTGATGGGCCTTCATAGCGGATTACCACGACGTCGCCGGCCTTGATCTGCTTCGACTGCACGGCCACGAAGGCATCTTCTTCACGATCATAAACTTTGGCCGGGCCACGAAATGTCATGATCGAGTGGCCTGCTACCTTTACCACGCATCCTTCCGGCGCCAAGTTGCCTTTCAGGATCACGAGTCCGCCGGTCGGCTTGATCGGATTCGCCAGCGGCCGAAGTACGTGCTGACCCGATGTTTCTTTGGCCTCTCGTGCTTCAGTGCTGATGGTTCGTCCCGTGACCGTCGGTTGGTCGCCGTGCAAGATGCCGGCGTCAAGTAATCGCTTGGCGACAAGTGTCGTGCCACCGGCCGCGTACAGATCGGCAGCAGTAAATCGGCCACCAGGCTTCAAATCGGCCAGTAGGGGCACCTTCCGATTGATCTTGTCAAACTCATCAATTGTCAGCTTGATGCCGGCCTCATGGGCAATCGCGAGCAGATGCAGGACGGCGTTTGTTGAACCTCCGGTGGTCGCCACGGCAGCGATCGCATTCTCCAACGATTTGCGGGTAATGATCTGGCGCGGCCGAAGGTCCTGCTTCAGGAGATCCATTACCAACCGTCCACATTCAAATGC
>JBKJWE010000089.1:0-2685 GCA_046717045.1 Nitrospiraceae bacterium
CGCAGCTGTCAGGGCCGCGGCTCTGCAACGAAATTCTGTTGCTTTTCAGCGAGCAGCAGCCTCGACAGTCAATCGAGTGGCTGGCGCGATTGAAGCTGTTGCGGTTCTTGCATCCGGACCTCCGGTATGTAGGATTGTCGAAACGGATCGTCCAGTCTCTCCCCAAGGCCTTGGCCTGGTGGACGACGCACTGTCCAAATGCACCGATCGATCGGCCGGTGGTCTATCTGATGGCGTTGCTCGACGGGGCGGAACAGGCGGTTGTCGAGGCGGTCGTCACTCGCCTCATGCTGTCTAACGAACAAGCAAGGAAGGTCCATGCGAGCGGGAAGAGGATCAAGACGATGGCTCGCAAGCTGAGGCGAACGGTCAGACTACGACCATCCGAGGTCTATCGCCTGTTGAATGGTCTGCCTGATGAAGGGGTGGTATTGTATCTGGCGATGGTGGGAACACAGACTGCGTCGCTTGGTCAGATGAAACAACGGGTGAGGGATTTCGTCACGGCATTTCGCATGACCAAGACCGCGCTGGATGGGGACGACCTCTTAAAGATGGGCCTCAAGCCTGGCCCACAAGTCGGTGCAATGCTCGCACAGTTGCTGGATGCGAAACTTGATGGAATTGTACGAGGGAGAGCGGACGAGCGCGCGTTCGTTCGTGGCTTGCTGGTTCGCTCAGAGGTGAATCGTATCGGGGCGACTTCATGACCGCCGAAGTTGGGGGTCAATTTCCAGTTTGCCGAACAGATCGTTTAACGAGATGTGTACGGCTCGGTTCACTGGATCTTCATCATCCTCTCTCCCTCCTCTGGATACTTCTCCTGCCGCCTTGCCGAATCCCGAGTAGGTGCTGATGACACGGCCTGTTCGGGCATCACGGATCGTGGCATCGCTCTTGGCGACATAGATATGGTTGAACTTGAATCCCACGCTCGGGTCGATATAGATCAAGAGGCGAACGGCCACAGCCAGGTCGGGTATCGTACCTTGGAGAAGGGCCGGTGCGAACGTGCGTCGTCCTGCCACGTAGTCGCGGATAGCTCGCTCCCACTCGGTTTTCGCACCGATCGTGCCGGGCTCTTTCCCCACCACATGGTTCTGAAGATTAGGATCGGCGAGCATCGTGGCGCCTGGCTCCACGAAGTACGAGGCTGCTTCGGTAAGTTCCACGTGAGCGGTATAGGGTAAAGAATTCTTCGTCGGAACGACCGGATTCGGGTCGAGGACAAGCTTCGTGCAGCCGAGTAGGCTGAACAGGGCCATCAACAGCGCGCAGAGAGTGACGTCACGGGTTCGAGACATACGCTGTAGAGCTATCATCTCCTCTTCCTCCCGTGTCATGGAGTAGGTAGGCCGGAACAGAGACTCCTGTCACCTTAACACACCAGATCATAACCGATTCAAGGCTGGTCGTGAGAGGGGCGTCAAATAAGAGGGAGCAGAGAAGCGGAACGTACCGGTGCTAAATCGCTTGGCTCAATTCATTGGAATGATCGTCGCGGCGACTTCGTTGGGGAGGAGCAGCGTCACCGTCGCGCGATGCTCTTCATCCGGCTGAAACAACGCGAACAACGGAATTGGCTGCGGCACGGTGTTCGGCGGTAACGCGAGGAGCGCCGGGAAATCGATCAGCGGTGAGACGGTCACCAAGCTGGACAAGCGCAGCCGGAAGGCCATGAGCACATCGCGCAAACGCCCTGCCCGCTCCACTTCCGTCAGAGTCTGATCGGCGGCAATCCCCACATTCCATAAGGGCTTCGTGATCGCAATGGGGAATGTGATGCCCAATCCTTGGGCCGTGGCCGTCACATCGATCAAGACGCCTGCCTGAATCGCATCCTGGCGATCCGCGAGTGTCGGTATAGCACGAGCCTCTTCAGTCTCTTGCGACGTGTCTAGCGAAACGGGTTCAGTTTGAGCAAGCTCTGGTTCGTCGCCAGCTGAGATCGTTGGGGTCACATCAAGAATCTCCGGCTCGAGTTCAGGAACAGCCGGCAGATCAGTCTTGGGCAAGGCCTTCATGATCCCATCATAGATGAGTCGCGCATGAGCGGACCAAGCGGAGTTGAACGGCCGACCGCCGAAGGCCGCTTCCGCCGCCTTCTTTTCATCATTGGACAGCAATTTGGGAGTTAGATACTCTTCCATAGGCGACCAGATAAGTCGGAGAAGAGAGAAGTCAAGGCCAGGCACTAGGGGTCGGAAACTGGTCACTCAGGCAGCGGTTTGCCTCTTGTCTCCGGCGCAAAGAGGAGCACGATGAGCCCAATAAGATAGATCAGGGCCACGGTGCTCGCGGCGCGTCCGAACGAGCCGAGTGTCGTGACAAGCCAGCCCGTCAGAAATGGCGAGGCAGAAGCCAGCACTCGACCGGCGTTGAAACAGAATCCCGCTCCTGTCGCGCGGAGTCTGGTCGGATAGAGTTCCGGCAGGTAGATCGGGAAGCCGCTGAAGATGCCGTTATTGAAGAAGCCCAATAGCGGGAGCAGCAGCAACAGGCCTGTATAGGTTGTTGGGATCAGGTAGGTGATGGGCAGCATGATCAGGCTGCCCAGACACATGAAGGCGAACACGACTCGCCGCCCAAACCGGTCTGCAAGCGGACCGAATCCCAAGTACCCGAAAAGCGCGCCGCCGTTGAGCGCCATGATCGCATAGCTGACGGAGGCCGAGAGGGTGGTAC
>JBKJWE010000090.1:0-7087 GCA_046717045.1 Nitrospiraceae bacterium
GGTTGTACCCGTTCTCCTGGCCGTAGACAAAGGCATATCGGGAAGCGGGAAAGAGATAGCGGGTAAAACGCGAGTACTCATTAAAAAAGAACACAGGGTTTGTGTTTAATTCCTTGATGTGAGGGGCGCCTTGTTTTCCAGTCGCTTGAGCAAGAAAGGGAGGATCGTTCAGGACCATTAAATAGGACGTGAGGTACGAATTCACAGGATCTGGCCCGTTTGCATTAAGTTTGAAGATCGTGCCGAACGCATTCGTGCCTCGCAAGGGATGCTTGTTCACAGCAGTCGTGTGGGGTACGACTGGTTGCATGGGAATAAGCGGAGGCTGCAGGTTTGACCGACCGGGTGGAAGCTGAGGAAGCCCTCTCGATTCAACACCTTGGTCACCAGGGGCGGAAGGCGTTGACTCTGCCGGGCTTACCGTGGGCGGATCATCGGCGAATATGTTCGGAGGAAATCCATACCAACTGAGGCTGAGGAGTACGCATAGGGCAAGACGAGATCGTAAAATGTATCTGATCATGGGATGTCCTTTTTGAACTCTGTATCGAAATAATGCGGGATGCATCCTCCGCCCATTCTTTCTCCGTAAGGAAAACGTCGGACCGGAATCCGTCTCATGACGGCGCCGGCGTTATCGCCGTACCGCGGTCTCGGCGAATAGCCGGACGCTATCGTTGTATTCAAAGAGCGCCAGCTGCATCTCTCGAATCGAACGATCGCGCGTTGCGAAGGCGATCACCACCTCACGGGTCGGGAATCCGTTAACGATTGATGCCAACGGACCAAGGTTTTGGCGGGCCTGCTTCGGGTCGAATTTTTGGATGTAGGCCTTCGCGACCTCGTTGATCACCTGGTCCAGTCCGCCGTGCATCACGTTGGAAATCAGGATTTTCATCGTTTCAGGGGTCACGTAGTTGTACGCGATTTCAATCAACTCCTTGTAAATTGAGCAAATGGCCGCGCCGGCTTCCGGAATCAATCCGCAGGCGGATTCGACGACGTTTCCCACCGTATCTTTGGCGGTTCCCATCGTCGAGACAGCCAGATTTGCGACGAAGGCGCCAGCGCCCGGCATGTCGCTATCGACCCATTTGTGACCGGAGAACCTGAGAATTTCCATGGCCACTTGAATGGCCACTTCCTCCGGCCAGATCTCTTGCTTATCCAGCGCTTTTTGTAATGCCAGCAGAGAGGCCTGGGCCTGCTGCGGATTGCCCAGAGACGCCGACATTGCTTGAACCTTCTTTGCCACGTTTCTGACGTGTGTCGGACGGATCATTTGTTCCGCAGCGACCCCGCGAATAATGCGATCCAGTTCTTTCTGATTTGGAAGAAGTGGAGCAAGGCTACCCCCGGGTGCGTCGGATTGCATCAGTTGGGAAAATACTTGGCCCATTCGTTGTCCGACCGGATCGAGAATGGCGGGAAGCACCTTTGTCTGCACAAGGTTCATGACTTTGTCGGCGATTTGCTTTTGCGCCTCCCGCGCGATCTGTTTCATGGCCGGAATGTGGGGTTCCATGGCGGCATAGACACACCGGGCGGAGGGATCACGCTCAGCGAGTTTTTTTAAGGCTCTCACGGCCCGATCAAGCAGGATGTCGACTTGGGGGAGTTTGCCGTTGGCGGCTGACGCTCGTAGTCCGGCGAGCTCTTCTTCCATCACGATGTCGAAGTTCGTGTCCATCTGTCGCCAGACTTCTGTGATCAGGTAGGTTGGGAACGCCGGCGGGTTGGACACGAAGCGTTGCGTCAGTTGCACCATGTCGCGCTGGGCGGACGATGCCGCGGCGAGGCAGGCGTTCACGGAATCCAGGTTCATCTGACCGAGGGCCGTGAGGGCCTGAAGATCCTTCTGAAACTTGCTCGCGAGGGGAGCCAGCGGGTTGTTCTTCTGGAGGTCGGCCAATTGACGCTCCAGGGTGTCCTTCTGACGTTCCAGATTCTTCAACTGTGCGTTGACCTGGGCCTGGGCTTTGGCCACCTCGATGTTGACCTGGCGGTCGACTTTGTCTTTCACGCAATCAGCGGCTTGACGAATATCCGGTGTGATGCGGCAACCCATGATGGGGGTCCGTCCGATATTGTCGATCGCGCCTCGCAAGTCGTCGATTTGTCCCTTCAGCGGGCGGCTCGCGTCTTTCACCATATCGCCGATCTTATTGTCGAGACAGCGTCTGACTGCGTTCGCATCCAGCGAGATCTCGCAACCAAACACCTTGATCGAGCGGCTCTGAATCTGATCGGACTGATCAGGCTCGCTGGTCTGTGTGTGGCCATAGGCAGGCACAAGACAAAGAGTGCCCCCTAGAATGATACGGATGATGAGTGCTCTCATGAGGATCTCCTGTTTGGTTGGGCACGCGATGATGTCAACATCGGCGCCGCGTTTCAAAGTCGATCGCCTCTCAGTGATTCATTAAAATATTCAACCCCTCCAACTCCCGTTACCCGAAATGTTGCGCCACGTCCATTCGCTCTCCGCCATGTCTGTCGCGGGAGGGAGAGCAAAAGTTCATGCCGTGCGGAGGGGCAGTGTAAAGCCGACCCAGGGCTTGTCAACGAAGGGGCCTTTCCGACCCGGCCTCACCAGATGCATCGGGCGACGTCTGAGAAGGTGGAGGGGCCTGCAGCAGCGCGATGACGAGCCGGCCTTCATGAACATCCGCAACCCGACAGAGATACCCACGCGCCACCACGTGCCAGACCGCGTTCAACTGGATCAGACGAACCGGCCCGTCTTGTCGCAACGATAGCCCAGCAGCATACAGAACGTGCATCGGTGTCCTCTAAGCTCTTAATGAGGTCCAGCGCCTGTGCAGTCTCGGGACCTCTCATGATGATAGTGAGTCGAAGCGAGGAGAGGATTGGTTCACAAGAATGGCTGCGGTTTGGATTGA
This sequence comes from Nitrospiraceae bacterium, assembly GCA_046717045.1. GTDB lineage: Bacteria > Nitrospirota > Nitrospiria > Nitrospirales > Nitrospiraceae > JBKJWE01. The sequence goes on from JBKJWE010000090.1 coordinate 2,904, forward strand.
CGGGTCACACCCGTCCTCAAATGATTTCGCCATCGAAGCCTAGCTCCCTTGCGGCACGAAAATAAAGTCTCCCAGACTTTCATGCCCTGCCATGTGGATGGGATCGTACGTCGGGATCTGTTCGGCGTTCAGCTTCTGGGACGTGCTGACGACGCGGGTGCGGACGGCCCAGAATAGTCGTTCGGCCTCCAAGACGGTGGCATTTTCTTCGAGGACGCCGAGCAACGCGTCGGCGAAGACGGAGTGGCCGCTCCCCCCGGCATCGAGGACCGCTTTTACGCCGCCTGACGTCATGGCGGTGCGCACACGCTTTTGTGCCAGGGTTTTCAACAGGTCGAGACGGGCTTCGTCCGTGAGGCCCGGTTTCAACTGCGCCAGTGAACTTCTCGTCAGCTTGCCGCCGAAGCAGGAGTCGGCGACGACCATGACATGTTTGGCCGAAATGAGTTGCAGCATGTCGGTCACGCTCGGCAGCAAGACCCACTCGGAATTATCGTTGGTTTCCGCGTCGACCGGAATCCAATAGCCACGATCGATCCCCTGTTCCAAATGGCCATGACCCGCGTAGTAGATGAGCAGATTATCTTTCTCCGTCAGAACCTTCCGATACTGGTTGAGCGCTTTCATAATCTGGGCGCGACTGGCATCTTTCAAGAGGGTTACCTGAAAACTGTACCGTTCCTTCAAGACCTTGGTGATTGCCGTCGCATCGGAGACCGCATTCATAAGCTGTGGCCAGTGCTTGTAATGATCGTTTCCGATGACCAGGGCATGGTACCGGCCAAACTTGGCGAAATCCTGCTTTGGGGCTGCAGCCGTGACCGGCATCGTCCCTCGTGCCTTCAGGACGAACTTCAAGGCGGCCCGTTTGTTCTGCATGTCGACAGCAAGGATCTGCACGGAGATTTCATCTGCGTTCGATCGTAGAGCGGGGAGGGTGGTGGTGAAGACGCCTTGTTCATTGGCCTTCACGCCTTCCCCGTTGACGGTGAGAGTTCGCAATCCGGCTGGAGCCAGTACGCGACCCGTGACAGAACGACGGGCGCCGGTACTGACGGGAATGGAGAGCTCGTCCTTTGTCACCTGGATGCCGCGGGTCTTGGTGAGCGGCGGATCGATTATTTCGAGCGAGGGACCATCGAAGCCGAGGTCGTTGACCGATGCGACCTGAAGCGCCTTGGCCTGTTTTTCGGCATCGGCTTCCAGGGCGGCGATCTTTTGTTGAAAATGTGCGAGCTCTTTGTTGCGTACGTCCAGCTCCTGCTTGGCACGGCCCATCTCCTGCTGGAGTTTATTGACCGTATCTTCTTTGGTGACGGCGCCCGACTGGTCCGATTTCGCGCGCAATTGTTCCAACTCGGCTTTCGCCTGCAGGTAGCGCTGTTCGGCGGCCTGGCTCGTCCGGCGGTCTTCAGCCGCTAACCGTTGACGCCCTTCGAGTTGACCTGTCAGTTGTTTCAACTCATGATTGGCTCTCCCAAGTTGTTCTCGCAGTTTCTGCGCTTCGCTGTCTCGTCGAGCGACGGTTTGTTCAAGGACTTGAATGCGGTCGGCATTCCTCACAAGTCCGGCGATACGGGCCTGCAGCTGAGCAATCTCGGCGTTACGGCTATTCAGTTGGTTTGTTTCGACGGTGATCTCTCCCTGAAGCCTTTGAAGCTGCTGTGTGAGCGCAGCGACCTGCTGGCTTTTGTCAGGCTGTATGCGAAGGTTGACAAGTTCAGCCTGAAGCGCCTGATACTGTTGCTCACGTTGCTTGAGCTGCGCGCTCTCTCGCTGCGCCTGACCGGTTCGCTCCTTTATGGTTGTCTGGAGATTTGCGACCTCGTTGTTGACTTCCTGCAGTTCGCCGCTGAGTTTCTTGATCTCCTGGTCTTTTGACGCAAGCGCCTGTTCGAGTTCGCGAATGCGTTTCGATGTCTGCGCAGTGGAAGCTGCCGGAGTAGAAAGTTGGGAGAGAGCGTTCTCGTTGAGACCAGAGGCCTTGGCGAACCATTTGAAGGCCTCAGCGGGATCTTTCTCGACGCCCAATCCCTGCTCATACAATCGGCCCAGACCGATAGCGGCTCGCTTGTCCCCTTGCTCGGCGGCTTTCCGATACCACTCTGCGGCTTGTCGGTAGTGGGGAGACCCGTCTTCGCCTTTCTCATAGATCGTTGCAGCATAGTATTGTGCCTCGGCCGATCCTTTTTCTGCTTCGCCCAACCAAATCTTGAGCGCGGATCGATAGTCGGCGCGATCGGCTGCTACATATTCGCCACCGCGGATGGCGCAATCTTCTTTCGTCGTGCGTGCCGGACGACGCTCGGTCACATAGGTAGTCATGGTGCCTAGCTGGCGGATTTGCCCGGGAAGCAGACAATCCACCACCTCGTAGGCATCGCTTCCGCCCGGCGCGTTCGCCGCTGCAGTCACGGATGACACCGAGTCGACCGGCGGTGGTTCAGAGGCGCAAGCCGCAAGCCCTACGAGGAAAATGAAATATCTCAGATATTTCCGGGCCGGCATGGTCCCATTTCCCTGTGTACAGAACGGTGAGCAGCGACTCGTAGCTGAGTCGACCTTTTGCAGGGAAAGGTTCATGGCTGGGTAGGGCTCCTGGCCGCAATGAACAAACTTCCCATTGCAGGCGGCCCGCAGTCTACCTATAATGGGCCGCCGCGCCAAGGGGGGGTCTCGGTATGTGAATGCTGGGAGCGCCTGGTCACGGGAATCGTGGCCGAAGCATGCGTTGTGGATCTGCAAATTACCGCTCAAGTCTAGGTGGAGGAGGGGACATGATTACTCGTCTAGCGGGGATCTTGGCACCGAAGCTCGGTTCAGCATGGCAGCAATCTTCTGGGAGCTCTATCTTCCCTCTTCGTTCGCAGCGGGCTTGTGCCGTCGGAGTTGCGACAGTCGGATTGATATTCAGTCTTGTCCCTGTTGACCATGCTTCTGCCCAGGTTTTGAACAATAGGCTCGTCGAACTGCTCGGCAATAATTGCTCCGGCCTTGGGGCACAGTTTGGAAGTCCGAGTTTTGGAGCCAACCTTAATAGGATCTGTAGTATCCCCGCTACAGGCTCCGCCGGTGCGGGCGGCGGCGGCGGCGCTGCCTCGGTTCAAGCCTCGGCCGCTTCAATTCTGAATCGCAGTTACCTCGCTCGCATGGACGAAGAACGCGCAGAAGAGGGTCAGGAGGGTGCAAAGACTGCTTCGATGATCATGAATCCATTTGGCGCGCTGATGCCTAGGGTATTTCAAGGGGCCGGTTTGACTTCTTCTTCTTCCTCGAACGGCGGCACCGGCGGCGGCGGTTTCAATTATGCCAACTCGACGAGGTGGAAGGGGATCGGTTTGTTTGCCTCGGGATTCGTGGAATCTCTCGATCGAGAAGTGAATGTATACCAGGACGGGTACAAGTCTACCATTATGGGATTCACAGGCGGGGCTGATTATCGCTTCACGAAACAGTTCACGGCCGGGTTAGCCTTTACCTACGCCAACACGAACGGAGATTTTCGGAACGGAGGAAACTTCAGCACCAACTCGTACGGGGGCACGCTCTTCTCGCAGTATTTGCCGACAGATAAATCCTTTGTCCAATTGACAGGCGGGTACACGAACAACAACTTTATGGTGGCCCGTAACTCAAGTCTGGCAATAACAACCCCGGGACAAACTCGATCAGTCAATGGGATTTCCTCCAGTAACTCGAACGGCGACCTGTTCAGATTGGGAGTACTCACAGGCTATGACCAACCAATCGGCCGATTCACCATCGGGCCCCGGTTCGGAGTCAACTATTCGTACACGCACATTCATGATTACTCGGAACGGGGTGGGACCGGATTAGAGCTTAAATATGGCGATCAGCATGTGAACTCGCTGCAAAGCGTGGTCGGGATGCAAGCCTCGGCCGCGATCAGCACCGGATTCGGCGTGCTGATCCCGCAAGTGAATGGGGACTATATACACGAGTTCGCCAATTCACAGCGGTTCATTAATGCCCAGTTCGTAGAAGACCAGCGGGCCAACCCCTTTCAATTCCGTTTCCAGACCGATACCCCTGCCAGAAACTTCTTTAACGTCGGGACGGGATTGATTGCCGTGCTCCCAAACGGTCTCCAACCGTTCGTGAACTTCCGTGCGATGCTCGGGAACAGCCAGTTCAACAATTACGCCGGCACGTTCGGCTTGAGA
>JBKJWE010000091.1:0-2557 GCA_046717045.1 Nitrospiraceae bacterium
CTCTTCGGACATGTGCGCACCGATCCGCAGTTTAATCCGGCGTTGAAACTCGAGGTTCTCGCTCTGGCGTCCGATGCGGAGCTGCAACGCCAGCGCGCAATCGACCGCGGCAACCGGGCTCTCGAACTCGACCAGCATCCCGTCGCCCAGCAGCTTGACGATGCGGCCGTGGCGCGGAGGCAATTCATCATGCGTGACTTCCGCGACGAAGGTCCGCCAGCGTGCGATGACTCCGGACGGATCGAGGTGGATCTGCGCAACGGAATCGACCAGATCGACGAACAGAAAAGCACTCATCCGCCGCGTGACCTGCGTGGACAATGAGGCGTGCTCGATCATGGCTGTCGGCCGGCGCAGCTGCCAGAACGATCCAGGGCGGCGCGTCGGGGTATCCAGGCAAAATAGCCTTAGATCATATACGTGGCGCTGTTGGTACGAAAGGGGAAGGCTGTCGGCGCGAAATCGACTATCGACGAGGTGCCTGGGCATTTGTGGCCCGGACCTTGTCGGCGGTTGACTTTGACTTGGCGAGATCTCTCGAACACCTGCCCCGTCGGACTTGGGACGACCCAGGATGGTGCGACTGGCTGCCTCGATCACGTCTTCATTTCCTCTAGGAGTTGGCGAGCCTGCCGCCGAGATCGCCTGCGGGTGTGGATAATTTAGGATGACGCCGATCGATTCGCGATGAACAAAGTCTGCAGAAGCGTGTGACCGGTTTGCTGACAAACCTGTGACGAGTTCGCTGATGGCCCTGTGACGGTTTAACGCAAGCACCTCAGCGGGCGGCTCCAGCGGCGGGGCGCCTCGTCGTGTACAATCGCTACCCTCGTCGAGCCGGGATCGATTTCACCCCTGACTGTCTATCGACGAGCTCAGGTCATTCAGCGCGATCACGCGGTTGCCTTGCCTTTCACACCCGCTTGCATCCAGATTGTCCGCCGTTGGCTGGCACTTCCACCGTCGGGACGGCCGGACGCGAGCGCATGTCGATCTGCAGCTCAATGAGCGACGTTGCACATACATCAGACCCACTCCACACCGAGACCCACGAATTCGCCCAAAAGGAGTTCTGTCCCATGCATAAATTAAGCGTCTGGCGCGGCTTTCTAGCTGTCATTCTTTTTTTCCTCTCCGCGCCGCTTCTTGCCGCGATCGATCTCGTCCCCATCGCCTCCGGTCTGGACAGCCCGATTTTTGCCGGCAATGCCGGGGACGGAACGAATCGCCTCTTCATCGTCGAGCAGCCTGGAGTGATCAAGGTACTGCAGCCCGGCTCATCCACGCCTACGGTGTTTCTCGATATCAGCGGGAAAGTGGCGAATAACGGCGAGCGCGGACTGCTGGGCCTCGCCTTTCATCCCAGCTACGAAACCAACGGCCGCTTCTTCGTCTACTACACGCGTGCCCCTGACGGCACGATCGTTCTCGCTGAGTACCGCGCTTCTCCCGCCAATGCCAACGTCGCCGGCACGACCGAGATCCCGTTGCTGACGATCACGCATCCGGCCGGCAATCATAACGGCGGCATGCTCGCGTTCGGGTCCGATGGGTATCTGTACGCCGGCGTCGGCGACGGCGGGGGCGGCAACGACACGGAGAACAATGCGCAGAACGTGAACACCCTGCTGGGAAAGATCCTGCGCATCGATATCAACGCTCCCGGTGTGGCTTACGCATCGCCCTCCACGAACCCGTACTTCGGCCCCACCGCGGGACGCGACGAGATCTTTTCGATCGGCTGGCGCAATCCATGGCGGTTCAGCTTCGATCGCGTCACCGGCCAACAATGGGTGGCCGATGTCGGTCAGGGCGCACGGGAAGAAGTCGATACGCCGATCGTCAACGGCGGCAATTACGGATGGCGCGTCTACGAAGGATTCAATTGCACCGGTCTCGATCCGAGCCTGTGCAACCCGGCGAATTACATCGCCCCGCTGTTCGACTACAGCCATACTGGCGGGCGCTGCTCGATCACTGGCGGCTATGTCTATCGCGGCTCGCTGGGCACGCTTCCTTCCGGGACCTACCTTTATGGCGATTTCTGCACCGGCGAGATCTTCCAGTGGAACGGGTCGGCGCAAAGCCTGCTCCTCGACACGCCAATGAACATTTCGTCGTTTGGAGAAGACGAGCAGGGCGAGCTGTATGTCATCCATATCGGCGGGACGCTGAGCAAGATCGTGCCTTTGACAACCACATCGGGGCCGCTCGACATCGATGCGAGCGCACCGGCGACGCGGTATGACGCTCTCACAGACGGCCTGATTGCGCTGCGCTACCTGTTCGGCCTGAGGGGAACGGCAATCACTTCCGGTGCGCTCGGCGGCAACGCAACCCGAACCGACCCCGCTGCCATCGCCACCTACATCCAGGACAACTTCTCCGCATTCGACATCGATGGCGATAGCCAGCACGACGCACTAACCGACGGACTGCTGATCATTCGCTTCCTGCTGGGACTGCGAGGCGACGCGCTGGTGCAAAATTCCATCGCGCCCGGCGCGTCACGCAACACCTCGGCGCTGATCGAAGCGCACCTCGCCACGCTGGTCCC
>JBKJWE010000092.1:0-5126 GCA_046717045.1 Nitrospiraceae bacterium
AATTCGATGCGCGTGACCAGCCACGCCGTCGATACTCCCAGCACGAGGGTGATGCAGGCGACGCTGGCGGCGAGGGACACGGTATTCCAAAGCAGTTCGGGAATGCGGGTGGTCCACAAGCGACCCCACACGGCGTGATCCGCCGAAAGGGCCTGCGCCGTGACGTAGAGCAATGGAAGCAGGATGATTCCGGCGCTCGCCAAGACGACAAGCTGCAGCGGGGAGGCGAGTTGTTGCCGTATCGTAACCACCGTGGGCTCCTTACGTTACCGGAGGCCCACTTGTTCGATAAGTGTGAGGGTAGGTTCGCGAAGCTCCGCCAACTTGGTCAAGGGGACTTGCGCCGCGCGGAAACTCTTTCGTTCCATGAGAGCGGGATCGGCCTTCACCTCGACGTGGAGGGGGTACTCTTTATCGAGGTCGGCGAAGAGTCTCTGGCCGGCTTGGGCGACGAGAAACTCGACAAGCAACTTCGCGCCGTCGAGATGTTTCGTCGATTTCACGATGCCGATACCGGCAACGTTCATGATGGCGCCCATGCCGCCCTCCTGTTGATCCGGCATGAAGGCAGCGATCGGAGCCGTCGGCTGTGTGACCAGATGCCGATAGACATAGTAATGATTGACGATCCCGAGCGCGATCTGGCCCTTGGCGACCGCATCCACGATCTGTGAACTTTTTTGATAGACCTGGGCGTCAGCGTTGGTCTTAAGGCCTTGAAGAAACTGCTTCGTCTTCTCGTTACCGTGGGTCGCCCGAATCACTGATACACCTGCTTGCAGATATTCGCTGCCGGAGTTGGGAATGGCGATCTTGTCTTTCCATTTCGGATCGGCGAGATCGAGCAGCGACTTCAGTTGATTCGGTTTGACGAGCGTTGTGTTGTACACAATGATCCAGAACCGTCCCGAAAGTCCGATCCAGGCGTTATCCGGTGCGCGAAACTGCGCGGGGATTGCCCGGTCGACTTCTCGCATGTTCAAGGGGCGGAGGATACCGGCGGTTCTGGCAAGTTCCAAGCTGCCCGCATCGTTTGTGATCAGCGCGTCGGCCGGTGTGCGCTCGCCCTCGGCTTTCAGTCGATTCACCAATTCCGTCGTTCCGGAGGACAACAGCTCGACTTGGATGCCGGTTTTGGCAGTGAACGCATCCAGCACCGGTTTGATCAATCGCTCCGCGCGGCCCGAATATATTGTGAGCTTCTCGGCTGCGGGAATTGGTGCCGGAGAGAGCGCGACGCCAATGCCCATGACAAGAACACCGAGTAGAGCAAACCGGCGGAACAGATACCACGGAGGGCGCCTCGTCTGATGCGTAGGGAGCATAGGAGGTAATCCAGTCTAATTGAAATTGATAAGCTGTCTCAAAATGATACTAAAAAAAGGCGGGTCCGTCAATGGCGGCAGCGAGAACAGAGGCCGTAGAGCTCGAGACGGTGGGTTTGGATAACAAATCCGTTCCGGGTCGCGACTTCTTCCTGAAGCTTCTCGATCTCGCAATTCTCAAACTCCACGATCTTCCCGCAGCCGGTACAGATGAGGTGATCGTGATGCCTTTTGTGCGAGACATTGTCGTATTGCGTCTGAGAGCCGAAGTGGCGGGCTTGTGCGAGGCCCGCATCGCAAAACAGGTTGAGCGTCCGATAGATTGTGGCCAGGCCAAGGTGGGGGTCCGTTTTCGCCAACTGGTGGTACATGGCTTCGGCCGTGATGTGTTCTTGACGGAGAAAGGCGCTGAGGATCAGCTCTCGTTGGCGGGTCAATTTGAGCTGGTGCTTGGCTAAGTGCTCCTTCAAGCTCTCTATCTCTTTGGCGCGTTTGCTTGATGCCATGACACAGCCTCCTACAGAGGGAGGACATTAAAAACCAAACGGCGCAGCCGGTCAAGGGGGCGCCGGGGGAATGTTGACGGGATTCTTTTGCGCTGTTTATAGTGCAACCTTCCAAAAACGACGACGCTCGAATCTCTCACGCGATGCGCAAGCCCAACCAAATTACCGTCGATCGAGCGCTGCTGCTCTATGTGCTGCATCTGGCGGAGCCGCACGGCCTGCTCAGTGACGTGAAGCTGCAGCAATTATGTTTCCTCTGCGAACTTCAGATGTTCGGTAAGGGCTTCAGGGGGCTGCATTTTGAGTTTTTCCGTTTCGCGTATGGAGCGTTCAGCAAAGATTTGGACAACGATCTGACCTCGCTGCGGCGAAAAGAGCGTGTGGAAAACTTCTCGTTGTCGGATCAAGCGCAAGAAGAAATCATTCCATTACTCGAACAAGGGATCAAGGGGGTGGAGACGAACGAGAAGGTAGCGGACATCCTTAAAGCCGTCGTGATGAATTATGGGCCGCAAGACAGCGGCGCGATTACGACATCGGTCGAATCCGTTGAATTGAGCACGCCGGATCGTCCGGAATTTAAAATTCCGATCCGCGATATCGTGTTTCACACCACGCTCCTCGTTCCGCACCGGATCGAGGTCGTGGCAGAGTTTACGCTTCCGGCAAACCTCTTGGCCAAACTTAACCTGGCGATGGGGTATTGATTGGAGAAGTGCTGAGCAGTGAGTGCTGAGGGGCTCTGCGGAGCGTCGATTATCAGCTTTAAAGTCGATATAACTCACTGTATTTCCGTTCCACATAGGAAAGAAACGGTTCAGGATCGAGGGTTCTGCCTGTCACGCGCTGCGCAAGGTGTTCCGGGGTAAACATGCGGCCCCAGCGGTGAATTTTCTGTTCCAGCCACCGGCGCAACACCATCAATTGTCCCGCCGCGATCTCGTCTTCCAGATGCGGAATCTCCAACCGTGCCTGCTCGTAGAACTGCACCGCGTAGAGATTACCCAGGGTATAGGTCGGAAAATAGCCGAACGATCCGAACGACCAATGCACATCCTGCAGGACACCCTCTGCGTCGTTGGCCGGCGTGATGCCGAGGTATTCTTTCATCTTCTCGTTCCACACGCCCGGCAAGTCGGCCGGCTGCGTGCGGCCTTCGACCAGATCCTGCTCAATCTCGAAGCGGAGCATGACGTGCAGATTGTACGTCAATTCGTCGGCTTCGACGCGAATCAGCGACGGTTTCACACGGTTGATCGCGGCGTAGAACTGCTCCACCTCCATGCCGCGAAGCTGATGGTGAAAGGTGGCTTGGAGGATCGGATAGAAGAAGCGCCAAAACGCTCGTGAGCGGCCCACGCAGTTCTCCCACATGCGCGACTGGCTCTCATGAATGCCGAGCGATATCGACTCGCCGAGCGGCGTGCCGAAGTAGCGGGGATCGAGCCCCTGATCGTACAGCCCGTGCCCGCCTTCATGAATACAGCTGAAGAGGCAGGATTGCAGATCGTGCTCGTGGACCCGCGTCGTGACGCGGACGTCCGTCGGGTGAAAGGATGTCGTGAAGGGATGGGCAGAGAGGTCGAGCCGGCCTCGCTCGAAGTCGTAGCCCATGGCGATCAGCACCAACCGGCCGAATTCCATTTGCCGGGCTTGGTCGAACGTGTGAAACAGGAGCGTGTCGTCGAGCTGGACAGGACTGTTGGTAATCTTTTTCAGCAACGGCACGAGACGAGCTTTTACTTGCGCGAAGAGTGGCCTCAACGTGACGATGGTCGATCCCGGTTCATATACGTCCAGCAGTGCATCGTACGGAGAGTCGCGATAACCGAAATACTCCGCCTCTTGTCGCTTGAGCGCGAGCACGGTTTTGAGGTTGGGGAGGAACAGTGAGAAGCGGCTCTCTTCTTTGGCCTCAGCCCACACTTGTTGCGCGAGAGAGCACTCTCGGCTCACGGTGACGACAAAATCAGACGGGAGTTTTTTGGCACGGCTGTAATCACGCCAGAACTCCCGCAGCAACGATCGAGAAGGTTCGTCCCACGTGTCTCCGGATTGTTCGATGACGTCGCCAGTGTCCAGATCGATCCAATCGCCCAACAGATGTTCGATTTCGGGGGAGACAAGCTTGTCGTGCGCGATGCCTTGGAGAGTTGAAATTTGCTCGGCCCGCGCCGCGCCACCCCCTGCCGGCATGTAGGTTTCTTGGTCCCACGACAGCACCGACGACGCGCTGTTGATGCGCTGAATCTCCAAGAGCCTGGTGGTGAGGGGCTCCAATGTCTTGAGGGTTTTCACCACAGGTCTCCTTCTTGCGGATGGGACGTGTTATGATCGCCCGCCGGAGCATCCCAGGCTCCTCATCACAGTGTACGCAACGGTCGCACCGTTTTCAATCGCGCAGCGGAACTGCCTAATGAAATCACTTGTATCGGCTGACATCGAAGCCTATGCCCAAGCGCATTCGATGGCGGAGTCGCCGCTCTGCCGCGCGTTACGGGAAGAAACCACCAGGCGCATGGAGTTCCCTCAGATGGTCGTCGGACCGCTGGAGGGGGCGTTTCTTAAGATGATGACCCAGGTAGTTCAGGCGACGCGTGTCCTTGAAATCGGCATGTTCACCGGGTACAGCGCGCTCTGTTTCGCCGAGGTCCTCCCGCCAGGGGGAACCATCGTCACGTGCGAGATTGACGACGAGTCGGCCTCGGTTGCCCGCAAGTATTTTGCACAATCGCCATATGGGAAGAAGATCGAGATTCGCATGGGCCCGGCGCTCGACACGATGGAGTCGCTCACCGGTCTGTTCGAGGTGATCTTCATCGACGCAGATAAAACGAATTACGTGAACTACTATCGGCGGGCCTTGGATCTGATTTCGCCGACCGGCGTCATCTTAATCGACAACGTCCTGTGGGATGGGGACGTGCTGAAGCAGCCGCCGCCGGATGAACGAACTGCGGCCATCCAGGAATTGAATCGTGAGGTCGCAAGCGACCCGCGCGTGACGGCGGTTCTGCTCACGCTGCGCGATGGAGTTCTGGTGATCAGGCCGAACAGGATGCCTGCCCGATCGTGAAGAGGCTGTCGGACATGGCGGCCTATGGCGCCGTAGTAGCAGCAGCCATACTGTGGGGTGGCTCGATCGTCGCGCAGAAACTCGCCTTGAGTGGATTCTCCGTTGTCGAAGCTTCCGTGCTGCGCGATCTCGGTGGGTTGGCGATTCTCTTGGCCACGTGGCGATGGCAAGGGGAGACACTGGCCAAGCTGACCGCTGCAGACCTTCGCACGCTAGGGC
>JBKJWE010000093.1:0-3253 GCA_046717045.1 Nitrospiraceae bacterium
CGCCCGTCGCAACCGTTCTGGAATCCGGTCCAACGGAGTAAGCAGGCGGCGCTCGATAAAAAATTGGCCGATCAATTGTTCGTCGCTTGAATACACCTGGGTGACCAAACTCGGCTGGTAGGACTCCAGTTGATCCAGCGGAGGAAGATCTTGCGCGTAATGCCACAGCAACCCGCCGACCGCGAGCGCCCCGACGACCACCGTCACCGCCAAGGCGATAATCGAAATCTGCCACCATCGCCAAGGTCGCCGTGGAGGCGGCTGACGTGGCATATCAAATAGTTGTACGGGCCGATCAATCGTTGGCATTGGGTGGTTGGCCCCCGCAGGGGGCTCGCGCGCTCGAGAGGATACCCGTTCACCATACCGTGGGTGACGGTAAAACTCAAGGCACTTGACGACGCGCATCTCCCCATCACACGGCTTGTACCTGCCTCGATGCTTCAGGTATACTCTTGATTCGACGCCCGATAGTCTGGGCGTCTTTTTTTTCGTCGCAAGCGGTACAACCACCATGTCGCAGATTCGAGCCCCGCACGGCCGCCGGAACGATATCCGGAACATTGCCATCATCGCGCACGTCGACCACGGCAAGACGACACTCGTCGATGCCGTGCTTCGACAGACCCACGTCCATCGCAAAATCGAGGACATGGGCGAACGCATCATGGATTCGATGGACCAGGAGCGTGAGCGCGGCATTACGATCCGAGCCAAAAACGCCAGCGTAATTTATCAGGGCGTCAAGATCAACATCGTCGATACGCCGGGTCACGCCGACTTCGGCGGCGAGGTCGAGCGCACCTTGCGTATGGTGGATGGCGTGCTAATCCTGATCGATGCAAAAGAAGGACCGATGCCGCAGACGACCTTTGTGCTGCGCAAGGCCCTGGCCCTCGGTCACAAAGCCATCGTCGTGATCAATAAGATCGATCGGCCTGACGCCGTCATCGACGACGTCGTCAACCGCACATTCGATTTGTTCGTCCATCTCGGCGCGACGGACGAGCAGCTCGACTTCCCTATCGTCTATACCGCTGCGATCAAGGGCACCGCGACGCTCGACGTGAATAAACCCGGCACGGACATTACGCCGCTCCTCGATACCGTGTTGGAGAACATTCCCGCACCGGCCATCAGCGCCGACGCGCCGCTCCAGATCCTGGTCCTCTCCCTGATTCAGGACTCGTACAAAGGCAAGATGGGGGTGGGTAAGATTCAATCCGGTTCGATAGCCCGCAGACAAAATGTGATCGTAATCGGAAAGGATGGCGCACAGTTTCCCGGAAAAGTGTCCGACCTTGCGGTCTACTCCGGCCTTGAACGGACGGATATGGAACAGGCGGAAGCGGGAGAAATCATCGCGGTGGCCGGTCTGGACGAGGTGAGCATCGGCGATACGATCACTGACGCGGAACATCCGCTCGCCCTGACCCGAGTCACGGTCGACGAGCCGACGGTCCAGATGACCTTCTCCGTCAACAATAGCCCGTTCGCCGGACGGGAAGGCAAGTACCTGACCTCGCGACATTTGCGCGATCGACTCTTCAAAGAACTCGAAACCAACGTGTCGTTGCGCGCGCAAGAGACGGATAGCGCGGATAAGTTCCTCGTGGCCGGCCGCGGCGAGCTGCATCTCGGCGTCTTGATCGAACAAATGCGCCGGGAAGGATACGAGCTGCAAGTCTCGCAACCGGAAGTGATTGTCCACCGGGAGGGGGACAAGGTCCTCGAGCCCTATGAGGAACTGACCATCCAAGTACCGGAAACCTATCAGGGCGCCGTGATTGAAGAGCTCGGCAAACGCCGCGGCGAGTTGCGCCACATGCGACTTATCCATTCCGACGCGGGACCGAGCGAAATGCACTTGGAGTACCATATCCCCACCCGTGGCATCATGGGGCTCAAAAATCTATTGGTCGCCAAGACTCGCGGCACCATCGTCATGCACCATGTCTTCGTCGCGTACGAACCGGTGGAAGAGCGCGACCTCGCGGTGGCGACACACGGGTCACTCGTCGCGTATGAAGACGGAAGCAGCACGGGCTATGCCATTTTCATGACCCAAGAACGGGGCACCATGTTTATCGGCCCCGGCGTGGAAGTCTATCGCGGGATGGTCGTCGGCGAGAACAGCCGGGACGAAGACATGGACGTCAACGTCTGTAAAGAAAAGCACCTGTCCAACATGCGAGCATCGGGCACCGATGAGGCCTTGGTCCTCACGCCGCCACGGGACATGAGCTTGGAGTTTGCGCTCGAATATATCGGCCCGGATGAACTGCTTGAGATCACGCCGCAGAATTTGCGCATGCGGAAACGGCTCCTGAACCCGGACGATCGGCGCAAGGCCCGCAAATCCGGGAAGTAGGCGAGTGCCAGGCGGCGCGGGGCAAGGGGTTGTCATGAGAATTCGCAAGAAGGCCCCCAAGCCCTCCTCCAAGCGCCCTCCCCTCTATTTCATTGGTTATCGCGGCACGGCGCCGGCGCTCGATGAGCTGACGACCTGGAATGACCGGGAGTATGGCGGGCCGCTCAAACTGCGGTCAGAAACAGACGCTCACGAATCGTGGCAGGCTATACATGGACTTTGGACGGCCCATATGGTCATGCCGCTGCCGGCCACGCACACAGCCGGTCTGAAGGAATCGTTGGCCTGGGAGCACGACCAGATCGGAGCCGTCGCTCCCTCCGTCATGCCGCCGCGTGAGATGACGGACACGATTCTGTTCGCGGCCCGGCTGGCCCGCGGCCTCACCCTGCTCACCCAGGGCACCGCCTACGACGTCACCACCCAGCAATACGTGAACCCCTCGGACTGGCAAGATCGCCCCTTGACCCATTTTGTCATGGCTGATCACGTCCCGACCATGCAGGCGGATGACGAGGCGGGCGATCGCGTCTGGCACTACACGCTGGGACTGAGCAAGTTCGGTATGGACGAACTCGAAACCTTTTCGCCCCGCGGCCTACCCGATAGCCAGGCACGTGAGCTGCTCGGAGAAACCGTGAGCGAACTCGTGGGAACCGGCCACCAGCTCAAGACCGGCAGTCGATTCAGCCTCGCGCTGCTTGGAAAGACCATCCAGATCGCCAATTACCGAACAGCAGCTCCTGCCGGTCGGACCCTGAGTTTTCGCGAGATCAGGGTGGTGTCGTAATTCCATCGTAGTATTCGACACTTATTGCCGTAGGTCTTGCGGGCTAGGCCTTCCGGCCCGTTGACAAGGTTTCAAGCCGCACGGTACAAAAA
>JBKJWE010000094.1:0-2506 GCA_046717045.1 Nitrospiraceae bacterium
AACTCGTGCCAGGTGCAATCTCCGGTATTCGTGACGTGACAGATCCCTCGCAGATCGGTGACGAGGAGGTCTGCTAAGGCCTGGGCGAGATCCGCCGCGTTCGTCGGGCAACCCCGTTGATCCGCCACGACGTCCAGCACCGGTTTCTGCGCCGCCAGGCGCATGATGGTCGTGACGAAATTCTGGCCTGCCGTACCGTACAACCACGCCGTCCGAACCACCAGCGTATTGGCGCACAGCGAGAGGGCTGTCCGTTCCCCTTCATATTTTGAGGCGCCGTAGACATTGATGGGGTGAGCTACGTCGCATTCCGTATACGGAGTGGTCTTCGTCCCGTCGAACACATAGTCGGTGGAGACATAGATCAGTCTGGCCCGTACCGCCGCCGCCCCCCGGGCGACCGCTGCCGTGCCCTGAACATTCACCGCCTGCGCCAGCGCGGGATCTCGTTCGGCCCCATCCACATTCGTATAGGCACCGACATGGAGGATGGCATCCGGGCGGGCCGCGACAATCTGAGGCTCACAGTCAGGCTTGGTGAGATCAAAATCAGGAAGGTCTTTGAGGATCAGCTGCTGCCCCGGGAGCGTTTGTTGGAGAGCCGTCCCCAACTGGCCTTGCGCACCCGTGATCAGGATCCGCATGCGGTTCCTTCTTGCAATCGCTGCCGATACTGCTGCTCATAATACTCCCGAAACTCGCCTGACTTAATTGGACGCCACCAGGCTTCATGTTCCCGATACCAGTCGATAGTCGCCCGCAGGCCTGCTTCAAACGGCACTTCCGGTTTCCAGCCCAATCGCTGCAATTTGCTGCAATCGACGGCATAGCGGCGGTCATGACCCGGGCGGTCCTGGACCAAACGAATCAGACTCTTCGGTTGACCGAGACTGTTCACGATCTGCTCGGCTACCATGATGTTCTCTCGTTCATTCCCGCCGCCGACGTTGTATACCTGGCCAGGGTCGCCTTGCAGGAACACGTGTTCGATCGCGGCACAATGATCCTGCACCGCCAACCAATCTCGACGTTGGCGGCCATCTCCATATAATGGTAAGGGCTGAGTGTCGATCGCATTGGTCACAAACAGTGGAATGAACTTCTCGGGGTACTGATTGGGCCCAAAGGTATTGCTGCCTCGCGTGACCATCACGGGAAACCGAAAGGTGGTCCAGTAACTGAGCACAAGGAGATCGCCTCCGGCCTTACTGGCCGAGTAGGGACTCCGTGGTTCCAGACGATCCTCTTCCTTGGACATCCCCGTTTCCACATTCCCGTAAACTTCGTCCGTGCTGACTTGCAGAAACCGCTGTAGGCCGGCGCCACGCGCCTCTTCCAGCAACACACCGGTTCCGACCACATCCGTCCTGGCGAAGGCGCCCGGATCAAGAATCGATCGATCGACGTGCGTCTCCGCCGCACAGTTGATCACACCGTCAATTCGATGGTCACGGATCAGCGAGGCGACGAGCGGTCGATCGGCGATATCCCCATGGACGAACCGATAGCGCGCATGACCGTCGAGATCCTTCACATTGTCCAAGTTCGCGGAGTATTTGAGCGCATCGAGATTGACCACCTCATGACCGCTCTGGACGATCAGACGACGCACGAGATGGGACCCGATGAACCCCATCCCACCGGTGACAAGGATTCTCATGGAAGATCCATCCTGTTCGCGCCAGTCCGGCTCACTAATTGATTGGCGAAATGGAGCGACTCAATCGTCCCGGCGTCCGTCCACCAGCCTTCAAGCAGATCCCAAGTCAGTGTGCCTGCGGCAATATAGGCATTATTGACATCGGTGATTTCGAGTTCCCCTCGGCCCGATGGCTTGAGCGTCTTGATGATGTCGAACACGCGCGCGTCATAAAAATACATACCGGTCACTGCATAAGCCGATCGGGGATTCGCCGGTTTCTCTTCGATCGTCACGACTCGCTTCCCATTGAGCACCGGCACGCCGAATCGTTGCGGATCCTTGACCTCTTTCAGAAGAATCTTCGCACCCTGCGCTTGCTTCCGAAACGCCTCCGCCGCTCGGACGATATTCCGTTCAATAATATTGTCGCCGAGGATGACACAGACCGGCTCGCCGTCCGCAAAGTGCTCCGCCAGCCGCAACGCATCGGCAATCCCCCCCTCACCGTCTTGATACGTATAGTTGAGCCGCTTCAAGCCAAAGTCTTTCCCATTACCCAGGAGCTTGAGAAAATCCCCGGCGCTGTTCCCCCCCGTCACCAACATGATCTCTCTCACACCGGCATTCGCCAAAGCCTGGATCGGATAGTAGATCATCGGCCGGTCATAGACCGGCAGCAGATGCTTATTAGTCACCTTGGTCAGGGGCAAGAGCCGGCTACCTAATCCACCCGCGAGTACGACGCCTCTCATGGATCCACCTTACAAACTGGCTGCATCCTGAGTAATTCTATCCCGGCAAAAAATATCCACGAACTGAAATCGCGATTCACTAAGTCCGAGAGACCGGGCAGCAGTTCACGCG
>JBKJWE010000095.1:0-3257 GCA_046717045.1 Nitrospiraceae bacterium
AAGCTTCAGTGATTGGGCTATCGCCTCGGTCGCAGCCAGCGTGCGAAGATTATGCGTCCCAAAGGCCGGTCGAACGATGTCGGCGTTCATCAGAAGGGTCTCTGCGAGGGCTTCGTAATTGAGGTCCGTCTCGGCTTTCTGCTCGAATAACGGAGCAGGCCAGTTTCGTTGCCGATACCGAATCGTATCGGAATCCCAATAGGCGCCCTTTACTAATCGAATCGTGATCGGCGCTGGTCGTTGACGCACCCATCGAAGCAGCGCTTCGACATCGCGCTGCGTCTCTCGATGATAGGCCTGCAGCGCGAGCCCCACATGCGCGTAGGTTCGATACGGTGCTTCTGAGCAAAGCCGCTTGAAGATGTCGATCACCAGATCTTTGGTCTCGGCCTGCTCCATATCGAAGATGATGGAGGCGGGGATACGCATCGCCAGATCGAGAACGGGACGAAGCCGGGTCGCCACAGACCGATAGCTGCCGTCTGGGTCGATGGGGTCCAGATGCGGCGACAGGGCTGAGATCTTAATTGAGAGTTGCGTGCGGGGGATCGGTCCAAGATGATCCCCTTCGAGCACCGGTACAGTTGGCCATGACGCAGCGGCCTTGCCCAGTGCGTCCAGCGCCTCCACACAGCGATCGCGAAAGCGATCGGCTTCCCAGTCGCTGATCGTGGCCTCACCCAGCAGGTCGACCGACCAGGCGTGTCCTTGAGCCCAGAGATCCGCGAGCACCGGCACCGCTTCATCGAGCGACCCACCGGCAATGAAGGTCCGCGCCATCTGTTCGATTTGGCTCCTGATCGCCTTGCCGGTAAGCTTTGCCCCAATGCCTGTCGCCGCCGCAGCCTTAAGCGCCCAGGCGGTTCCAAAGAGCTGCGTGCTCACATCACCGAGATATTCTTGCGCCAACGATACGACGCGCGCATCGTCGGTCACCGAAGGTAA
Source organism: Nitrospiraceae bacterium (assembly GCA_046717045.1). Classification (GTDB taxonomy): domain Bacteria; phylum Nitrospirota; class Nitrospiria; order Nitrospirales; family Nitrospiraceae; genus JBKJWE01. Next base: position 946 of record JBKJWE010000095.1, read on the forward strand.
GACGTCGATAAATCGAAACAGCTGGGTCTTGAACGCGCTGTCGTGCATGGTGAGATTGAGGGCGGCTTGCGACCACCAGCGACGTTCAAACAGCGTGGGGGCGCGGCCTGAAGAGAGCCGGGCGAGGTGCTCCCCGATGCGGCGAATTTCCGGTTCGAGGCTTGAACGGGCTGACGGCATCGACACCCTCCGACCGGGTCACAACCCAGATACATGTAGTATACACTTCAACGATTCTGTTGAAAAATTCGGCGCGTTTCGCTAGCATTGGGCTGTGCTTCGTCATCCCCGCGAGGTGGTCTCGATGAAGCGATGGTGTCATTGTCTGAGGAGGCAGGATGATCGATCAGGTCGGGAAGAAACTTGCGTACGAGACGTTAGTCCTGTTCGGTGCGGTCGCCGCGATCACCATTATCGGCATCCCATGGTTCGGCATCGTCTACGGATTCAGTCTCTTCGATTGGGTCGTGTGCGCCGCCATGTACGTCATCACCGGCATGGGCATCACGGTTGGCTATCATCGTCTCATTTCCCACCGCAGCTTTGAATGCCATCGCTGGGTGAAACTCATCCTCCTCGTCGCCGGCGGGTGGGCGCTACAGAATAGCGCCCTCATCTGGTGCTCGGATCATATTCGCCATCACGCTCGAACAGACCAGGAAGAAGATCCCTACAACGCGACGAAAGGATTCTGGCACAGCCACTGCGGCTGGCTGTTCGTGCACACTCCGCACCGAACGGACAACTACGCCAAACAGCTCCGCAAAGATCCAGTCATCATGTGGCAGCATCGTTACTATTGGCTGATCGTCGTCACCGGCTTGGCCTTTCCCTTTGCTCTGGGGTATTGGCACGACGGCATCCTGGGAGGCATCAGCTGCTTCTTGCTCGGCGGCCTCTTGAGGATGTTCATGGTGCTGAACTCCTCGTTTTCGATCAATTCACTCTGCCATATGTTCGGGACGCAACCACACGGCGACCACGATAGCAGCCGGGACAGTTGGCTCATCTCGTTCATCAGCTTCGGTGAGGGATACCACAATTATCATCACACCTATGCGCGCGATTTCCGGAACGGTCCCAAGTGGTACAACTTCGATCCGTCAAAGTGGATTATTTATACGCTCTCATTGTTCGGCATGGCTTCGAATCTTCGCCGTCTCGACCGGTCGGTTATGCCCGAATAGAGTGGGCTTACCCCTATCGGTCATACGCCACTAGCCCTCTCGACCCATTTCTTTCCCTCCCCTCCATCGCTTATGATAGTCACACCTGGCATCCATCCCGATGCCCCCTTCGCTCGCGTGAAATAGAAGGAGATCGTTATGGCCGACGACCATGCGCATAGCGCGCAGCAAGCCCAAGAAAAAACGAATTTCATTCCCGACGTCAAACATGTCATCGCCATCAGCAGTGGCAAGGGCGGGGTCGGCAAATCGACTGTCTCGGCCAACCTCGCCTGTGCCATGGCGGTGGCCGGCGCCAAAGTCGGCCTCTTGGATGCCGACCTCTACGGCCCCAACATTCCCATGATGATGGGGAGCACAACGGGACCGGAACAGAAGGACGGCAAAATTGTCCCGGTCGAAAACTATGGCGTGAAATTGATCTCGATGGCGTTCTTGGTCCCGGAAGAAACGGCGCTCGTCTGGCGTGGTCCGATGGTCCATCAGTATCTGCAAGCATTTTTCCGCGATGTGCTCTGGGGCGAGTTGGACTATCTGTTGATCGATCTCCCGCCCGGCACGGGTGACGTGCAACTGTCACTCTCCCAGATGGTCCCGCTGGCCGGCGCCATCACCGTCACCACGCCACAGGAAGTCGCGCTTTACGACGTGCGAAAAGGCATGGCGATGTTCCAAAAAGTAAACGTGCCCCTCCTCGGCATCGTAGAAAACATGAGTCATTTCATCTGCGGCCATTGCGGCGAACGCACGGAAATCTTCTCTTATGGCGGCGGCGAACGGGCGGCCGTGAAGCTCGGCATCCCATTCCTCGGGCGTATTCCCATCGATCCCGCCATTCGCGAGGGCGGTGACACAGGCCATCCCATTGTGGTCGTCGATCCTGCTTCCCCACTGGCTGCCGCGTTCCGAGACATCGCACAGAAGATCATGTCGGCAGTGGGCGGAGAAGGGCAGGGAAATCCGCCGATCGAAAGCCTGCTCAGCAAAATCAAGAAACCGATTACCAACAACTAAGCGCGACATAACAGATTAAGGAGTCGGTATGGCAGATTTCGTACGGGTGACAGGCACAGGGGATGTGAAATCGGGTCACGGCATAGTGGCTGAGGTCAATGGGAAGACTCT
>JBKJWE010000096.1:0-6012 GCA_046717045.1 Nitrospiraceae bacterium
TTCTCAAACAGCCGCGCATTCTGCTGCTGGACGAAGCGACGTCAGCCTTGGATAGCGAGTCCGAGCGGCTGGTGCAGGACGCGCTCGAACAATTGATGAAGGATCGAACTACCTTCGTCGTGGCCCATCGTCTCACCACCATTCAGCGAGCCGATCGAATCATCGTGCTCAACAAGGGCGAGGTGGCCGAAGCCGGCACTCACCAACAGTTGATGGATCTCAAGAGTCTCTACCACTACCTCTATACGCTCCGGCTCTCTGAACTGACCGCGTAGCGTTCAGCATGCCTCGGTCTCCGGCATCATCTGAAGTTGGCAATCTTCAATGACCGAACTGAATCGCGAAAAACCCCCATAGCTCGAGGCTTTGGAATCCTCGAGATACGAGACCTCCTCGCGTTTTTGCACACGTTGAATGGCGAGGGATGGCAATACATCAAGGCCTCGAAGGAATTCCCGCGCTAAGCTCGCCCGTTCGTCTCGCATAACGATAACATTCGAAACCCTCTTCGACCTGATGGCGAAGAGGGCTCCCTCCCTAAAGCCCTTGACTCCTTTTATCAGAATCAGGTACGACAGCCCGCCTGACGTGGAGTAGTGGAACTCAAGAGACGAGTGTTTCTCCTCTCAGACCTTCCGCGACCGCCTCGTTACACATAGCAAGTGGGTATAGGGCATTCTCGGGGGACCGTTCGTGCGTCCCGATCGGCATGCCGGCACATCGGCCACAGGCTGAGGCGGTATGGCAGCAAGGCGCGATCGGCATGAGCAGCCGCTTGGGTAAGATACTCAGTATATTAAGGCCTTTACGCCCTAGTCCCCATCCCGTACGTATGGCATTCCAATTGCTGTGGGTCCTTCCAGAGGCGATGTCAGTCCATGACTTCCACTCAACAACATAGAGAACTACTAATTACTTGGTTCGCACTGAGCGTGACGACTGCCGCTACGATCTGCCTCGCCTGGTCGAACACCACCGTCGCATGGACCTCGATCGAACAGGACCAACTTGGACGGCTCTGTCAAACCATCCTGTTCAGCGCGTTGGCGGGGTTCTTGATCTATGGCAACCTCTGCTACCAAGTAGCGCGGCTTGGGCAACTCAAGCGGACGATGGATCATCCACGGTCGCGCATGACGACACCTGTGCCCTTTCTCCGCGATACAGCACCAGCCCTAACGATCCTCGTTCCCTCGTACAAAGAAGAAATCTCCGTCATTCGCCAAACCCTCTTGTCCGCTGCTTTGCAGGACTACCCCAACAAGCGTGTGGTCCTGCTGCTGGATGATCCCCCGAACCCGAAAACCCCTCAGGATCGAGTGGCACTCTGGGAGGGACGTACGGTGGCCTTCGATATCCAAGCCCTGCTGAAAAAGCCGGCAGACTTCGTCACTGACACCCGCGCGGCGTTTCTCGACCGGCGGTCCGCCGACACCACGGATGTCGCCCTCGAGTGTGTCCGCCTTTCCGATTGCTTCAAATGGACCGCGGAGTGGTTTGGCACCCAAGCCAAGGACGCGCCACAGGAAACGCACACAGACGTCTGGTTCGTTCAACAAATCTTAAGCCATCCTGCAGAAGGGTATCGAGATCAGGCGGCCAGCTGGTTTGTGAGAAGACGGCTGGTCGAGAGTCTCCCGGCTCATTCCGTTCTGGATGAGGTCGACGCTGCCTACGCCAGCCTAGTTGGTCGTTTCCAGGCGGAATTCGATGTCTTCGAACGGAAGCAATACCACAATCTCTCACAAGAGCCTAACAAGGCGATGAACTTGAACAGTTACCTCGGCCTCATGGGACAATGGGTGAAGCCAGTGCTGCGGAAAGACGGCGTCTATTTGAACTCCGCCGCGACATCCGGCAGTGGTCGGTTCATTCCTGATTCGTCCTATGTTATTACGCTCGATGCCGACAGCCTGCTCCTGCCCCAGTATGCCAGCACATTGGTTCGGCTCATGGAGCAGCCGGAACATACCCGGATGGCCGTGGCCCAAACACCCTATAGCGCTTTCCCCAACGCACCGGGCACGCTGGAACGGACCGCGGGAGCCACCACCGATATCCAATATCTTGTCCATCAGGGCTTTACCCATTACGGCGCCACGTTCTGGGTCGGCGCGAACGCCTTGCTGAGGAAATCGGCACTCAACGATATTTGTTTGGAAGAGCGGGAGGGCGCACATCTTATACGCCGCTACATCCAGGATCGCACGGTTATCGAGGATACGGAATCTACCGTCGATCTCATGAGCAAGGGCTGGTCCCTTTACAATTATCCGGAGCGACTCGCCTGTAGCGCGACGCCGCCCGACTTTGGTTCGTTAATCATTCAGCGTGGACGGTGGGCCAACGGTGGATTGATCATCTTTCCGAAGTTGCTGTCGTTCTTACTCCGAACGCCGAAGCAGCTATCCACCATCCCACAGGGGCTGCTGTCCATTCACTACTTGACCTCGCTCGCCTTTGCCCCCTTGAGCGTCTTGTTGCTGCTGATTGTTCCATTCTCTTCGGACTTGATGACGCCTTGGCTGCCGCTGGCAGCGCTTCCCTACTTTGCCCTCTACGCCCGCGACCTGAGACAGACGGGTTACAAGCCAGTGCGAGATTTGCTACGAGTGTATGCACTCAATTTGCTGTTGATCCCCGTACACCTGAGCGGCGCCCTCATGTCGATGCAGCAAGCCATTGTCGGCACCAAGATTCCCTTCCGCCGAACCCCGAAGATTTCCGGACGAACGAGAACCTCCGCCCTGGACCTTACCCTCCAACTCGTCATGATATGCTTGAGTACGGGATTGGGCCACTACTATGTCTCGCAGATGCGCTGGATCTCCGGAACCTTCGCATTCGCGAACGCGGCGTTGATCGTCTATGGCATTCGGCAGTTCATCGGCTTTGCCGAAATGAAAGAAGACCTCCTGCATGGATGGCGGAATCTCCTCGACCGATATCCAGTGAGGCTGCTCACCCAACGTACACAAGACCAACTCGCCGCTCAGCTCTCACGCTCAGCTGGGTGGAAACAGACGTTCACCCCGTACCTGCTACGAACCAGGCTGTTCACCTGGCAGATACTGTGGGCAGCGATCGCCGCAGTGGAAATGTTGTCCCCTGCGCTGGCGTCCGGTGAACCGACCCATGGGCTCAATCCTATTCAGATTGAAAACAGCAAACCTGGAATAGCAGACTGGCTGCTTGCCAAGCCGGCAAGGAACCGTGAGATTGAAGGCTATGCCTCAGCCTCAAGCGTCAATCGCGGCGAGAGGATCCATTTCTATGTCAACACTACGGCGCCGAGTTACAGCCTCGCCATCTACCGCATGGGATGGTATGACGGCCTCGGTGCCAGACAGATGCTCACAGCCATACATCGCGAAGGACACCGGCAACCAGCACCTTATCGCGATCCTTCGACGGGCCTTGTGGAATGTCTGTGGAAGTATCCATTCACTCTGGACATCCCGTCCTCTGAAGAGGATACGACCGAATGGCTGTCGGGAATCTATCTTGCCAAGTTGACGGCGGAACCGACGGGGGAAGAAAGCTACATCCTCTTTGTCATACGCAACGATCAACGTCCCTCAGCTTACCTCGTCCAGTCCAGTGTGACGACGTTCCAAGCCTACAATAGTTGGGGCGACGCATCGCTTTACGATTACAATAGCCCGCAGGGCAGGGCGGTCGCGGTTTCCTTTAATCGCCCGTACGCGGTCAATCCGGACCCGGAATCGGCCGATGCCGCAGGAGCCGGGCCGTTTCTCCGTGGCTGGGAATACAATATGGTCCGCTGGTTGGAGCGGTCTGGGTACGACGTCAGCTACGCGACGAACGTGGACGTGCACGAGCGGGGCGAAGTTCTCCGTTCTCATCGAGCCTTTCTCTCCATTGGACACGATGAGTATTGGACCTGGGACATGCGCCGGCACATCGAGGACGCTCGAGATCACGGTCTGAACTTAGGATTTTTCTCCGCAAATACCTGCTATTGGCAAGTCCGCCTCGAACCAAGTCGGCTCACGGGTGAGCGCGGCCGCACGCTTGTCGCGTACAAAGAGCGAGCCTCATCAGGCGATCCCGTTCTGTTGGATCGCGACCCCAGCAACGACCATTTAGCGACGACGAAATGGCGATCGGCGCCCGTCAATCAACCTGAGGCCTCACTGATCGGCGGGATGTACCTCGAAGGCACGTCGATGATCGATGGAGACCTTGTCATCGAGACTCCCCCCAGCTGGGTCGTCCAAGACACAGGACTGGAGCGCGGCACGCACCTACCCGGTCTCTTGGGTTATGAGGTCGATGGATTTGATGAGGCCTCTCCTCCGGACACCGCAGTGGTCGCACGCTCCCCCATTGGCTCTCGCTATGCTGCCTCCACGATCTACACGGCCCCGAGCGGCGCAATGGTGTTCAATGCGGGATCGATGCAGTGGGTATGGGGCCTCGATGACTACCGTGCGACTGTTGAGGGACGTCCGCGAGTTAATTCAGCCATTCAACATATGACGCAGAATATCTTGGATCGTTTCCGCCGAGACCCCTCCGTGATACCGACCAAGGAAGGTTCAGGCTCGTGAGAGCGCGGGTCATCCTGTCTCACGCCGCTTCCGACGCGTTGCCCCAGCGCCACACGACACAGACCATCAACTGGGTCCCCGCAGCCGTCGCCTTCACCATTGCTCTCGCAGCGACGTATCTGGTCCAACGCGCCACTCCCCCATACATGTGGGGAGCTTTTTCCTTCACCTCCGCTTGTGTTGGCGCAGTACGAATGACTCGGCGGATTCGGGTACGAGCGTTGTGGGTCAATCTTGCCGTGCTCTGCTTCACATTCGGCGTCGCTGAAGCCTGTTTTTGGGTCAATGAACCGCTCGTGCGCCAGATGCAGTACAGCGAGGGATTCTTTCTTTCCGACGAGACGCTGGGCTACAGACCGGCCGCGGGGCAGACATTGTCCCATCGAACGAACGTGCGGAGCGAACTGCTCTACCAAGGCCACTACACGATCAATCGGGATGGCTTACGAGAAGCGATGCCTGCCGATGCCGCACAGCCGGCGGGAGATGCTTGTCTCGTATTCTTCGGCGACTCGTTTACCTTCGGTGAAGGCATGCCAGATCAGCACACGATGCCTGCCCAGGTCTGGAGGAAGCTGCACGGCACCACCCGCGTTGTGAATTTTGGATTCTTGGGGTACGGCCCTCACCAGATGCTGGCCTCACTTCAAGACGGCCGACTCGAATCCCAAGGCCGCTGCCGTCCGAGCCATGTGATCTATCAGGCCATTCCCACACACGTCGCGCGCGCGGCGGGGTTGGAATCGTGGGACACGCATGGCCCGCGCTACGTGCTGGATGACACCGCTCATGTCCGACGCGCCGGGCACTTCGACGAAGCCCGAGGCCAGATGCTCCTAGACCGTTACCGCAAATGGCATCAACAATTTCCACGCCAGATCAAGGCAGCACTGGAACAGAGTACACTCTATCGTCTGCTCCTCCGCTCGCACCGAGCGGTGGGGCAGCAGGATGTCGCGTTGTTTATAGGAATCATAGAGGAGGCGAAGACCTTCGTCGAGAGGACCTACCCCGGCGCACAATTCCACATTGTCTTCTGGGATTTCGAGGAAGATCTACCGGTCGTCGATCAGGTTCAGCAGCAGCTCCGCAACCACAACGTGGCCTTCCATCCTGTGTCGACGATTCTCCCGAACTTTCCCGCCGACGAGCGGCGCTATGAGATTAGCCCCTACGACCGTCATCCAAACGCGATGGCTCATGAGATGATCGCCGACTTCGTCGCCCACCGCCTTGTGGAGCCCAGTCGCTGACAGGCCACGACCCGCATTTACCCGGCGCCTTCTTGGCAACTCTTCGGTTCGTTCTCCATCATCGGCGCCACAGGCATATTGATCCACTTCGCTGCCTCCTGGCGTTCCAATTTCTGAATGAACATCAGCCCCAGACCGCGCCGGCCCCCCGACACGCTCGGATCCGGCTTCCAGACCATTGCGCA
>JBKJWE010000097.1:0-3409 GCA_046717045.1 Nitrospiraceae bacterium
GAAGGCGAGACAGAGCTGCCGACGAACCTGGAACAGCGAACCGCAGATGACTGGCTCCACTCGCTTGGGCAGAGTGAGGACACGAGGGAGGCGGTCTGGAATCCGCTCGCCCGATGGCTCACCGGCAACGATCTGCGAACCCTCTCTGCAGAGGCGCTGGCGACTTCGATCAGTCCGTTCTTCCTGAACTCACGAGCCGACAATCGGATTACGTTGTTCTTGAACTCGCTCCAGGAGACGTTGCTTCAGCCGCTCGCTCAAGCGGCAATCAAAGCAGGCGCCGTCATTCGACTCGACACCGAGGCGGCCCAACTGCGCTATGCCCATGACCGTGTGTCGGGAGTCCAACTGCTTGATGGAGCGATCCTCGAAGCCGATTGGTACATCACGGCTGTGAACCCGCAACACCTTACTCCATTGCTGCCGGAACGGTGGCTCAGCCGCTACGCGTATTTTCAGCAGTTCACAGAACTCACCACCACCGATCAGACGATCATGCAAGGCATGGCCGACAGACTCTTGACCACACCACGGCTGATGTTACTGAGCCATCAACCAGACTATTCAGCATTGACCATCATAGGCGATCAGAAGCGCACCCTCTTCTCCCTGACGACCACGAACTCTCAAACCATGCCTGCTCAACCGGCCTCCAACATCGAGGCGGGACTCGCCGACCTCCTTCGATCCCTGAAGCTCTTGTCTTCAGACACACATCTGAAGGCCATCCAGTGCCACACGATTCCCAACGCTATTCTTCCGTTGAAACCTGGAACAAAGATGCTCAGACCTATCCAACGGAGTCCGATAGCCAACCTCTTCGTAGCCGGGGCTTGGACCGATACGGGATGGCCGTGCAATCTGGAAAGTGCGATCGAAAGCGGCAATCGCTGTGCGCGAGCGATACAGGAGCAGTAGAAACCTTGACATCGATCTTTTACAATCGCTTCCACGTTGTTGACAAGCATCTCTGTGCCTCCTAAGATGCCCTCGTTCTCACTGAGACACCAGCCATGACTCTCCTCGACCTCAGCAAGTCTCTTCACAACTGCGATCGCTGCAAGCTTGCTACGTTGGGCAGGACTCAAGTCGTGTTCGGTGTGGGAAATCCGCATGCCAGCGTCATGTTTGTCGGTGAAGCCCCGGGATTCAATGAAGATCAACAAGGTGAACCCTTTGTCGGCGCCGCGGGGAAACTGCTGAACGATCTGCTCGCCTCAGCAGGGCTGTCGCGGGACGAAATCTACATTGCGAATGTGATCAAGTGCCGGCCACCGAACAATCGAGATCCTGAGCCGGACGAAGTCGAGACCTGTAAGCCGTTTCTCCTGCAACAGATCCAGATGATCCGGCCGAAGCTGGTCTGCACGCTTGGCAATTGGGCGACGCAGACGCTGCTGGAACGGAAGGTCGGGATTACGAAGGTGAAGGCGCAGGCGTTTTACATGAAAGACTTCGTGATCTTTCCGCTTCTTCATCCAGCCGCGGCATTGCACCAGGGCAACCTCCTCGACACGCTGAAGGAAGATTTCAAGAAGCTGAAAGAATTCCTGGATCGAAACACCAAACCTGCCGAGCCTACTTCGGCTGCGCCCGCTCCAGCCCCGACGCTCCACATTGAATCGCCACAGCCCGCGCAGATGGATTTGTTTGGATAGAATAGTTGGCGAGGCCTGAACAACTACTTCTTCGGTGAGGATTCAGTCTCAGGTGCCACAGCTGGATCCTCAGCGGTTTCTTCCTCGGCGGGCTTCTCATCTTCCGGTCCTTCGAACCAGGAGACCAACATCTCATCCCACCAGGCCTCGTCGATCTCTGGACCTGGGTCGCTGCCGAGAAACGCCACATCGTCTTTGGTCATCTCGGGACCAACATCTTTGGGTTGAAACTTGGCGCGATCGATCACTTCTCGCGTGGCATATCCGCCGACGATCCAGGAATCCGGATCGGCACGTCTCGACTTGTAGGCCCTCAGCCCGAGCTTCAGATACATGAAGATTTGCTGCTGCACGGGATCGCCCACCCCGGACTGCGGCAGGCTCAACGTCTTTTCGATCTTCTTGCGCCAATGACGGTCGTCGTAGCGCGAGGTGACCAACTGGAGCATCGTTTTCCCGACTTCTGCGTCAAGCGGCATGGTGCTGTGTTCCTTTGTTCAGTGTCTCAAGCCAAATGTTGCTTAAAAAATGTCAGCGCACGCTCCCAGGCATCCTTGGCCTCTGCGGCACGATACACCTCTTTGCGCGTATCGTTAAAGAATGCGTGCGGCGCGCCCGGATAGGTCTTGATGTCGCCGGCTTTCTTGTACTTCTTCAATGCCGTGGCCAAACGCTGCACATCGGCTTTGGTGATCCAGCCATCGTCTTCACCGTAAATATATAGGAGCGGCGCGCTTAAGCTCTCTAGAGGCGCGTCAGGATTCGGCACTTGGCCATAGAACGGCACGGCGGCCTTGATCTCGCGATTCGTACAGGCCAGCATCAGGGCATAGGAACCACCCATGCAGAACCCCGTCACGCCGATCTTCGCCGCATTCACTTCCGGCACTGATTTGAGATACGCCACCGTGGCGTTGAGATCTTTGAGACCATCTTCCTGTTTGAGGGCACCCATTAATTCTCCCGCACGATTGGACTTGTCATTCGGAACCACTTCGTTCTTCAAACGCGAATAGAGATCCGGCGCGATCGCCGCATAGCCTTCAGCCGCATATCGCTTTGCGACATCTTTCACGTGATCGTTCAGCCCCCACCATTCCTGTATCACAATAATCGTCGGGCGCCGTTCCGTACTGTTCGGCGCAGCAACATAGGCACGAACTGTGATTCCCTCGCTCGGATACTGAACCATCGTCTCCCTGATTGAGCCACCCATATGTCACCTCACTGGATTAAGAGCTATGGCTCATGGCATCGGTCGGAAGCATGTTTCCCACCTCTTCACCATAACCAATTGGCTATAAGCCATACGCTCCTAGTTCCCGGCCACCATCATCTCAGCCAACTTCAGCGTCGGGCTCGCAATCCGCCCGCGAAAGACGAGATCGTTCCCGACCGTTTCGATGTTCTTAAACATATCTTTCAGATTACCGGCAATCGTAATTTCCTCGACGGGATAGGTCAGCTCGCCGTTTTCGATCCAAAAACCGCAGGCCCCGCGGGAATAATCGCCGGTCACCATATTGATGCCAAACCCGATCAGTTCCGTGACATAGAGCCCATGTTTCACACTTCCGATAATCTCCTGCGGCGACTTGGTTCCAGGAACGAGATAGAAATTCGTCGGACCAGCGGACGGACTCTCGCCCACACTCCGCGACGCATTGCCGGTCGATGCCAATCCCAGCTTCTTGCCTGAATAGGTATCGAGCAGGTAGCTCTTGAGGACACCCCGTTCGACGATGGTGTTC
>JBKJWE010000098.1:0-5175 GCA_046717045.1 Nitrospiraceae bacterium
GGGCGTGGCCGGCACCTGGAAGGACTTGACCGACAACGTGAACTCGATGGCGTCCAATCTGACCGGACAAGTGCGCAACATCGCCGAGGTCACGATCGCCGTGGCCAACGGCGACTTGTCCAAGAAAATCGGCGTGGACGTGCGGGGCGAAATCCTCCAGTTGAAAGAAGCGATCAATACGATGGTTGAACAGCTGCGGTCCTTCGCCTCTGAGGTCACGCGCGTGGCCAGAGAGGTGGGAACGGAAGGGCGGCTTGGCGTCCAGGCGGTGGTGCCGGGCGTGGCCGGCACCTGGAAGGACCTGACCGACTCGGTCAATGCGATGGGCGCTAACTTGACAGCCCAAGTCCGCAACATCGCCGAAGTCACGACGGCCGTCGCGCGCGGCGACTTGTCGCGGAAGATCACCGTCGACGTCAAAGGCGAGATTCTCGAGCTCAAGAACACGATCAATACGATGGTGGACCAGCTCAATGCTTTCGCGGCGGAAGTCACGCGTGTCGCGCGCGAAGTCGGCACCGAAGGCAAGCTGGGCGGACAGGCGGCCGTCGCAGGCGTTGCGGGCACCTGGAAAGATCTGACCGACTCAGTGAACGTCATGGCGACCAACCTGACCGACCAAGTGCGCGGCATCGTCAAGGTGGTGACTTCCGTGGCGAACGGCAATCTGCGCCAGAAGCTGACCGTGGAAGCCAAGGGTGAAGTGGCGGCGTTGGGCGACACCATCAACAACATGACGGATACGCTCGCGACGTTTGCCGAACAGGTGACGAACGTGGCCAGGGAAGTCGGGGTCGAAGGCCGGCTTGGCGGCCAGGCCAACGTGCCCGGCGCGGCGGGCACCTGGAAGGACCTGACGGGCAACGTCAATCTCCTCGCGGCCAATTTGACGACGCAAGTCAGGGCGATCGCCGAGGTGGCGACAGCGGTCACCAAGGGCGACTTGACCCGTTCCATTCAGGTCGAGACTCGCGGAGAGGTCGCCGAGTTGAAAGACAACATCAATACCATGATCGATAATCTTCGCGTGACGACGGAGAGCAACCAGGAGCAGGACTGGTTGAAGACGAACGTGGCGAAATTCACCGGCATGTTGCAGGGCCAGCGCGATCTCGTGACGGTCGGCCGAATGCTGTTGTCCGAACTCGCGCCGCTCGTCGAAGCCCATCAAGGCACCATGTATATGATCGAACATGCCGAGGAGACCACGCCGTCCTTGCGGCTGCTGGCCGGGTTCGCCGTACCTCCGGGCCAGAAGGAACGGCTCCAGGTGGGCGAGGGCCTTGTCGGCCAGTGCGCGCAGGGGAAACAGCGTATCCTGCTCACGAATGTGCCGAAGGAGTACACCAATATACAATCCAGCCTCGGGGAAGCGATGCCCGCGACGATCGTCGTGCTGCCGGTCTTGTTCGAAGGCCAGACGAAAGCCGTCATTGAACTAGCCTCGCTGCGCCGGTTTACCGCCACCCACCTGACGTTCCTTGAGCAATTGACGCAAAGCATCGGCGTGGTGCTGAACACCATCGAAGCGACCATGCGCACGGAAAATCTGTTGCAGCAGTCGCAGCAGCTGACCACCGACCTGCAATCGCAACAAAGCGAACTGCAGCAGACCAACGAGGAATTGGAACGCAAGGCGAAGCAGCTGGCCGAGCGCAACACGGAAGTGGAGCGCAAGAACAAGGAAGTGGAACAGGCCCGGAGAGCCTTGGAAGAGAAAGCCGCCGAGCTGGCGTTGACGTCCAAGTACAAATCGGAATTCCTGGCCAATATGTCGCACGAGTTGCGGACCCCGTTGAACAGCATTCTCATACTGGGGCAGCAGCTCGGCGACAACACGGCCGGCAATCTCACGCTCAAGCAGGTGGACTTCGCGAAGAACATTCACAGCGCCGGGTCGGACCTGCTCAACCTGATCAACGACATTCTCGACTTGTCGAAAATCGAATCAGGCACCGTTACGGTGGAGGCGGAGGATATGACGTTTGTGGCGCTCCGCGAGACCGTGGAGCGGAACTTCCGCCACATCGCAGAAGCGAAGAACCTGCCGTTCTATCTGGAATTCGACGCGGACTTGCCGCGGGCCTTTACGACGGACCCCAAGCGGCTGCAACAAATCTTGAAGAACCTCTTGTCCAACGCGTTCAAGTTCACCAGCCAGGGTCACGTGAAGATGCACGTCCGGTCGGCGGCGGAGGGATGGACGTACGATCATCCCGTGCTGAGCCGCGTCCAAAAAGTCATGGCGCTGTCGATTGCGGACACCGGCATCGGCATCGCCCCGGAAAAGCAACGGTTGATCTTCGAAGCGTTCCAACAGGCGGATGCGGGCACGAGCCGCAAATACGGCGGCACGGGCTTGGGCTTGGCGATCAGCCGGGAACTGGCGATGTTGCTCGGCGGAGAAATCCGCCTGGCCAGCGAGCCGCGGCAAGGGAGCATGTTCACGTTGTATTTGCCGCTGGTGTACACGGGGCCGGCCTCGGGGGGTATCCGGTCGGCCGCCTCGGTCCTTTCGGCGCCCGCGGCGGCGCTGCCGATTCTCCCGAAGCTGAGCGAGGAGAAGGTCCCGGATGACCGGGAGCTGATCCGGCCGGGGGACCTCTCCATGCTCATCGTCGACGACGATCCGCACTATGCGCGCATTCTCTTGGACCTGGCGCGGAGGAAAGGCTTCAAAGGCTTGGTGGCGCTGCGAGGCAAGCAGGCCTTGGATCTGGCCTCCGAGTATCTGCCGTCGTGCATCACCCTCGATATCTTCCTGCCGGATATGCTGGGCTGGACGGTGCTGAACAATCTGAAACTCGATCCGAGGACGCGGCACATCCCCGTCCAGATCATTTCCCTCGAAGAGGAACGGCAGCACGGCTTGTCCCACGGAGCGTTTTCCTATCTGGTCAAGCCGGTGACGACCGAAGGTCTCGAATCTTGTTTGGATCGCATGCGCGCCTTTATCGAGCCCCATATCAAGAGACTGCTGGTGGTGGAGGATAACGAAGTGGAAAGCCGGAGCATCCACGAGTTGTTGTTCCATGACGATATCGACATCGTGGGCGTCGGGACCGGAGAAGCCGCATTGGACGCCCTGCGCGCGCAGACGTTCGACTGCTGCGTGCTGGATCTGCGCCTGCCGGACATGACCGGCTTCGAATTGCTCGATCAGATCAAGGCCGATGAGGCCATGAGCCATGTGCCTATCGTGGTTTTCACCGGGAAAGATTTGAGCATCGACGAAGAGCGGCGGCTCAAGGCGCTCGCCAAGAGCGTCGTGCTCAAGGATGTACAGTCGCCCGAGCGGCTGCTGGATGAAACCGCCCTGTTCCTCCACCGGGTGGTGTCCGATCTGCCCCCGGCCAAGCAGCAGATGCTGGCGCGCCTGAATAGTTCCAGCGAGGCCCTCCGCGGCCGGAAAGTGCTCGTCGTCGATGACGATGCACGCAACATCTTCGCGCTGAGCAGCGTGCTGGAAGATCAGGATATGGAAGTCCTCAGCGCCACCAACGGCCGCCAGGCCATCGAGCTGATCCACGCCACGCCGGATCTCAGCGTCGTGCTGATGGACATCATGATGCCCGAGATGGACGGCTATGCGACGATGCGTGAAATTCGGAAGGCCCCGGAGCTGCGCGCGCTGCCGATCTTGGCGCTGACGGCGAAAGCGATGAAAGGCGATCGCGAGAAATGCCTGGAAGCCGGCGCCTCGGACTATGTGGCCAAACCGGTCCATACGGACCAATTGCTCAGTCTGTTGCGCGTCTGGCTGTACCGGTGAAGCCGCGAAATAGAAAGCAAGAGCGTATAGCGAATGGCATATAGCACAAACAAGGAGAGCACGCTCCTTGCGTCGCTTGTGCCATGAGCCATCAGCCATACGCTCCCGATTGACTCTTCGGAGGGGGCATCTTGAACGATCCGGTCAATATTCTCCTCGTGGATGACGACGCCAGGAATCTGGACGTGGTGGAGAGCGTCCTGACCGCTCCGGACTACTGCCTCTTCCGCGCCCGAACGGCGGACGAGGCGTTGCACGCCTTAATCATGGCAGAGTTTGCCGTGATCGTCCTCGACGTCCGCATGCCGGACCTCGGCGGCCTCGAGCTGGCGCAGATCATCAAGCGACGCAAGAAAACCCAGCACGTGCCCATTATCTTTCTCACCGCCTACTATCAGGAAGATAAAGATGCGCTGCATGGGTACGGAGCCGGGGCCGTGGATTATCTCAGCAAACCGGTCAATCCCTCGATTCTTGCCTCCAAGGTGGCCGTATTCGTAGATCTGTTCAGGAAGACGCGCGCGCTCGCCGCCATGAACTCCGCCATGGAAACCGAGATCGCCAGCCAGTTGGAGCGGCTCAAAGCCTCTCTGGCCGAGAAGGACACGCTGCTGAAAGAAATCCATCACCGGGTCAAGAATAATCTCCAGATCATTTCCAGCCTGATCAGCCTGCAATCGAACAAGATCAGCGATCCCATGCAGCGGCGGCTATTCCAGGACACCAGGGATCGGGTCAAATCCATGGCGCTGGTGCACGAGAAGCTCTATCAGTCGAAAGACCTGGGCCGTGTCGAATTGGCGGAGTACGCGCGCCAGCTCTTGAACGACTTGTTCCAGGCCAACGGCGCGGCGGCGTCCAAGATCCGGCTGCGGTTGGAACTGGAGCCGGTGCTCTTGCCGGTGGATATCGCGATTCCCTGTGGACTCATCTTGAATGAATTGACCACCAACGCCCTCAAGCACGCCTTCGACGATCGCCCGTCGGGCGAAATCGCCGTCCAGCTCCGGGCGGTTTCGCCGGACACCGTGCACATGACCTTCGCCGACGATGGCCGAGGCTTTGCGCCCGAACTAGACTGGCGCACCGCAGGGACGCTCGGTCTCCAACTCGTGCGCATGCTGACGGATCAGTTGCACGGTACCATTGAGATGGCGAATGGCCGGGGAACGACCTTTCAGTTGAGCTTTAGCCGATATTCGAAGGACAAAGGGACGCGCGTTCCAAAGAGCGGCACAGCCTCCTGTTCATAACACTGCATGACGGGCCGTCTGGGTACGAGCCTCCGGCATACAAGGGAGATCGCTATGGCGCATGCCAGGATTCTTGTCGTTGAAGATGAAGCGATCGTGGCGGCCGACTTGACGTCCAAGCTGACCCATCTCGGCTACGATGTCATCGGG
>JBKJWE010000099.1:0-5386 GCA_046717045.1 Nitrospiraceae bacterium
ATCATAATGTCTCACGGCCCAGTTTCAAAATCGCCTCATCGACACCTTTCAGCGGAACAAAATGTCCGGCTAGGCCCAGCACCACAGCATGCTGTCAGAGTGCTGTCGTTTCAAATAGACTGAACAGACCCCAATTCCGACGAAGGGTATGCGGTCGCACGAGACTGTTCAGCAGTTCGCGCCCATGTGCGCGCATAATCGTCTTGACCATCTTCTGTTCCCGGCCGGGCGTGGACTGATCCATGCGGTTCATCGCGTTATTCAATTCCTGCTCCACGAACTGCAGATACCCATCCATTGTCGGATTGGTCAGCGCCAACCCGACGCCGATCGTAAGGGCGGCAACCAGAATAAGGAGGCGGAGGATCGTCATTGTTCCCTCAGATCGAAGGTACCATTCCCTTTGACAAACGACGCGTGCATGATTAGCCTACCGCAAATCACATCGTGCACGGCAATGACGCCGTCACGCGCAAACACATCAGGAGGATCGCCATGTTCGTGTGGAGCAAACGCCTGGTCGGCGGTTTGTTGGGACTGTTCGTTCTGATATTCGGCGTGTTCTTGATCCACGGAGCTCCGGACAGTGCCAGCGGATTGAAGATTCACACCACGCGTTGGATGGCCCTCAATTATATCGGCTTGGTTATCTGGGTCTTCGTCTGGATGATCGATCAAGCCCGCATGCGCGCCAAAAATGTCTGGCTGTGGCTGGTTCCGTTCGCGCTCGCCCCGCTTCCTACCCTCATGGTCTATGTCTTGTTCCTTCAACGCCGCATCCAGCCATCATAGATCGACACTCAGCGTCTGCGCGCGCGAATCGGTATCGATATCCTGCTGGAGCCTTCGACGAAGCGCCCACACCAACCAGACGCCGGGCAAGGCGATCAGAAACGAAAAAAAGAAAAACTGGGCCCAGCCCACCATCCCCACCAATTCTGCCGACGGCCGGCCGGTAAACACTCGTCCGACCGCTTCCAGCGACGAGAGCAACGCGAACTGCGTCGCGGTATACCGATGGTTGCACAACGACATGACCAGAGCAACAAAGGCGGCGGTCCCCATCCCGCCCGTCAGATTCTCCACGATAATGGATGTCGTCAACGCCGGATAGCTCTTCCCCATCCATGCCAACCACATAAATCCCAGATTGGACAGCGCTTGGAGAATCCCAAATACGAGTAACGAGCGAACCAAGCCGAGTTTTGCCATGGCGAGACCGCCTGCGAGTGCCCCGATCAATGTGGCGGCCAAACCAATTCCTTTCACATATCCGACATCGCTGACAGAAAATCCCATCCCGCCGATGAGGAAGGCCGTTTGGAGCGAAGCCGCAAACGCGTCTCCGACTTTGTAGAGCATAATCAGCGCCAACAAACCGAACACGCCTCGACGAGAGAACAGCTCTTTCATCGGACCTCCAACCGCTTCTGCCATGCTTGCCGGTGGGATTCCACTCTCCGACGGTTCAGGACTCAGAAAAATCGTGATGACGCCGGTAGCCATCACGGCAGCGAGCAATAGATAGGTCTGCCGCCATCCGATATGGTCGGCGAACACCAGCGCCCCCGCACTTGCCAACAACAGGGCAGCCCGATAGCCATTCACCCACACTGCCGCTCCGAATCCCCGTTCAGGCCTTAACAGCAGATCCGTGCGATAGGCGTCAAACACAATGTCGAGCGAGGCGGAGAGGAAGGCGACCACCAAGGCAAGTGCACCCAAGAGTTCCGGACGCTCGCCCGGACCGACCAGGCCCATCATCGCCAACCCGAGCGCCACACCCAGTTGCGTGATCAACATCCAGCCACGCCGGCGGCCAAGCCAAGGCGGGACGATGCGATCCATCAGCGGGGCCCATAGAAACTTAAGCGTGTACGGCAAGCCGACAAGGGTGAAGATTCCGATGGTCTTGAGATCGAGACCGACGACGGTCAGCCACGCCTGAAGCGTGCCCGCCGTCAGCGCCAGCGGCAGCCCGGAAGCAAATCCCAGCGGCAACATAATAGCGATGCGTCGATTCGCCAAGATTCTTGTGAGTGAGGCAGTTGTCATAGCCACAATTCAGAATGGATATGAGGCCAGGATAGCATCAGGAAGGAGCCGAGTCTCAGGAGAATCATGAAATCCGTCACCCGAACGGGAAAAAGAGACGCGAACAATGGGAATGCACGTGGAGAAAAAGGCGAGCGCCGGCTCAGCAGGCTTGGCCGTTAAAGGTACAGGGTTTGTAACGAGAGATGTCGAAATCGACCTGTTCTTGATAGACCTTTTCGTTGCCGTTCACGCCGTCCTGTTCCGGATCGTTCCACATGGTATGGTTCCACCAATAGAAGAGTGGATAGGCCTCCGTCTGATACACCGGATTTCCGTAGTTGCTGCGGGCATATTCCTGGACCAATCGGCCTGTCACATAGTCGACCTGCCCGTTACCTTTCAGCGAAAACAGCATCAAGAAAAGCCGCGCCTCATGATCGTAATGCTCTTCGATGCGCGTGCTGATATCCGGTTCGACGGGCAGAATGTCCTTTGTCCAGGCGGGACCAGAAGGCAAGATCAGAATCACGGACCAGAACAGAGCTGAGAGGATGGGGACCAATCGAGTCATACGAGGCTCATCCGTATGGACGTGATGTAATGGGACCGATCCTATCATGCGTATGCGATGCCTTCAACCGAACCCTGAGGTTCAGGCTCTTGCGCCCGATGTCTTGCTCCCATCCTGACGATCTCCCTATAATAGGCCCGATCATGAAACGCGCATCGCTCCATACGCTCGGTTGCCGCTTGAATCAAGCGGAGACCGCCGTCCTCGAATCACGACTACGCCGCGATGGATATCGTATCGTCGAATTTGGCGAACCGACAGATTTGCTTGTGATGAACACCTGCTCCGTGACAGAAGATGCCGAGAAGACCTGCCGTTATCTCATTCGCAAGACCCTGCGGCATTCTCCCGAGGCCTTCGTCGCGGTGACATGCTGCTACGCCCAAACCGGCATGCAACAGTTGCGGACAATCACGGGCATCGATCTCATCGTCGGCAATCAGTATAAGTGGGACCTCCCGGCGTTTCTCCCTTCGGCACAGACGCTAAAGAAACTGCCCTCGCCGGAAGTGCTCTACACAAGAACGCTTGATCGAGACGACTTCACCATCCCAGAGTATGGCGAACCTGATTCCACTCGCGCCCTGCTCAAGATCCAAGACGGCTGTAACGTCATGTGCAGCTTCTGCCTGATTCCCTTCGCACGCGGGCACGAGCGCAGCCGCCTTATTGGAGATGTCATCCGGGAAGCTGAGCTCTTGGCCGGTAACGGCTATCGGGAGGTTATTTTAACCGGTGTAAATATCGGGCAGTACCGACAGAGCGGCTTCGATCTGGTCGCATTGATCGCCCGCCTCGAACAAATTGAGGGAATCGAACGGATCAGAATTTCATCGATTGAGCCGACGACGGTGACAGAAGCACTCCTTGGTCGGATGGCGTCCTCGGCAAAGCTCTGCCCCTACCTCCACATTCCTCTGCAAAGCGGCGACGATGAGATCCTGTCAGCCATGAATCGTCCATATAATCTAAAGGACTATACAGCGCTGATTGATCGAGCCATGTCGGCAATCCCTCACCTTTGCCTCGGAACAGATCTAATGGTGGGCTTCCCGGGCGAGAGCGAGCAGGCATTCGAGTACACCGTGCAAATGGCGCAGGATCTCCCCTTCTCCTATTTCCATGTATTTCCCTTTTCGGCGAGACCTGGGACGGCGGCAGCGAAACTGGCACAACAAGTTTCCACAGCAACGACTCGTCAGCGAGTCCAGCGCCTTTCCGAAATCTCCAGGCGGAAACGATTAGCATTTGCGGAACGGCATATCGGATCCACGGTGTCCGTCTTATTCGAGTCAGGAGAGGTTGATGGCCTTAGGCTCGGCGTCACCTCAAATTTCCTGAAAGTAGGCGTGCCTGCCACGGGAGATCTCACTAATCAGATCAAACAGGTCACTATCACGGGCGCGTCGGATCGATGGGCCGTCGGTCTGATTGCCGCTGAATCCCGCCCGGAAGGGATGATGCCTCTTCTATGAGCCCCCCAGCTCGCTATGTCCATCTGGAAACCTTTGGGTGCCAGATGAACGAGTACGACTCGGAACTCGTCCGATCGCTCCTGAAACGCGAGGGATATGAATTTACCGAGGAACGTGAACGTGCGGATATCATCCTCATGAACACCTGCGCCATCCGCGAGAACGCCCACAGTAAAATCTACAATGAGTTGGGTGAACTTAAATCACTCAAGAAGCAGCGTGCCCTCGTCGTCGGCGTGTTGGGCTGTATGGCGCAGAACCTGAAAGATGAGCTCACGACATCGCAGCCCCTCGTCGATATTCTGGCCGGCCCCGACGCCTATCGCAAACTTCCGATGCTTATTGCCGATGCGCTTCAATCGCAGGAGCAGGGTTTGCGTCGTAAAGGGTTGGCCGTCGATCTTTCAGAGTATGAAACCTACGACGACGTGTTGCCCGAGCGCAACGATGGGGTGAACGCCTGGATCGCGATCATGCGAGGCTGCGACAATTTCTGCAGTTTTTGCGTAGTCCCCTACACCAGAGGCCGCGAGCGCTCGCGTGATCCGGAGGGGATCGTTCGTGAAGCCGAGCAGATCGCCGCGCAGGGCTTCAAGCAGATTACGCTGTTGGGTCAGAATGTCAATTCGTATCGCGCGGGCGATTGGGACTTTGCACGGCTGATTGCCGCGGTGGCAGATGTGCCGGGTATCGATCGCGTGCGGTTCACATCTCCGCATCCGAAGGATTTCCCTCCCGCGCTCCTCGACGCCGTTGCGGGGCATCCACACATTTGCAAACACATTCATCTGCCGCTTCAGGCCGGAAGCGACCGTATTCTCGACCTGATGAACCGTACCTATACGGCACGAGAATATCGAGTGCTTGTCGACCGTATCCGGTCTATGAGATCGGACATTGTTCTGACCACCGACATCATCTGTGGATTCAGCTCGGAAACCCATGTGGAGTTCGACGAGACGCGACGATTGATCGAAGACCTGCGGTTTCACGCAGCCTATATTTTCAAGTATTCAGAGCGCAAACACACCATCGCCGCACGCAAGTTTCCCGATGATGTTTCTGAGGCCGTGAAGACTGAGCGTGTGACCCAACTCTTCGACTTGCAGCGTCGGATTTCTCTTGAGCGGAATCGGGAGTATCTGGGAATGACGCTTCCCGTGTTGGTCGATGGTGATGCCAAACGGTCCCCCTCTCAGTCAAAAGGGAAAACGGACGGCAATATCACCGTCGTCTGGGATAAGACCGAGGTGCCGGCGGCGCCGGGTATGATGGTACCCCTTTCTGTTTATGACGCCTCAGC
>JBKJWE010000100.1:0-4271 GCA_046717045.1 Nitrospiraceae bacterium
GTGCAGAACCGCAGCACGTTCCGCCTCGCGGAGTGAGCGCTAGTACAGAGGTCATCCAATCAGGGCGCGCCTGACCCAGCCGACCCGCGAAGCGGGTTCGACTTGAATGAATGGTTAGGCCGCGTTCTCTGCACCCAGGAACTTGAGGCCAGCGATGCCGATAACGATGAGCGCGATGCATCCGATGCGCACGAGGGACAGCGACTCACCGAAGAGCACTATGCCGAGTATGGCCGCCCCGACTACCCCTATGCCGGTCCAAACCGCATAGGCGGTTCCAACGGGAAGCTGCCGCATCGCCAGTCCGAGAAGCCAAAAACTGAGCGCCGCCGCAATCAACGTGATTGCGGCGAAGTTGAGCTTGGTGAAGCCCTGCGAGGCTTTCATGCTGACCGCCCAGGCAATCTCGAGCAAGCCCGCAACTACGAGGAGTATCCAAGCCAAGTTCGGTGAGAATGTTGTAGGCATTGTGGCCTCTCGGTTCTTAGGATGAATGGGTTTGGACGAGACAGCACGGTCGTATCGTTCCGCTTCTACAACGGCAAGAACGTGTACACCGCGTCGTACGGGTATTTGCCGTTGGTACGTTCGGAATGGACATGCAGACCATCGTCTTTCAAGGCGCCGTCCATCTTGAACGCGCCGAACGCGGCTTTGAGTCGCGCGCTGAACGCATTCGCGCCGGGTTTGTAATTGCCTATGACGACGAAGCTATCGCCGGCGATAAAGGTGTCCATCACTGCACGCGCCGGGAAGCGTCCGCCGATGCTTTGCCAGAAGATCTTGCCGTCGGCGGTGAAGCACAGGTAGCTCCAGCCCTTCTCCATCTTGGATTCGTAGACGCCGTCGAAGCGCACGCCGGATGTGCATTGAATAGGCGCACCGGGCTCAGGGGCGGCCATCGCCGGAACGCCCGCCTCGCTGCCATCGGCGAGATACAGCACGTGGCCTTCCGGATCGAAGACATGCACGCCGTGATGTTTGGCGATTGCGCGCAGATGTCGCAGACGCTCGGCGTCGAATTCGCTGAGTTCGAATGTCATCTCGAGCATCGATCCCGCGGGTCGATTGTGGTCAAAATCTTCGTGCCAGACCACACCCTTTGATCCATCCTTCGGCCAAGTCTGCAACAGGCGCACGAAGAGGGTCGCGATGCGCGCGGTCGGCGCGTCCTTGCTGTCTTGCCATTTTTCGACGAAATGCGCGGCCGCATCCGCGTCCTTCACTTGCGGCGCATCAATCGCGTACAGAATTGCTTCGCTCATCGCTACTCCTGCCAGTCCAGAATCTAACGCCAATGTCGGAAAGCATATAGCTCTTCTTGGGGCCTAACGCCTGACACAGCCGACCCGCGAAGCGGGTTAGGCTTGAATGTAGGCCGCACGCGCGACTCGACGGAGAACTGCTCGCACAAGACCAGCATAGGATAGGCTGACGGAAGCAGGTCAAGGTAGGGCGCACTATGAAGGCAATTTCAGTTTCTCCGGTTTTCCACGTGTCGGACTTGGAACGGTCCATTCGGTTCTACAAGGACATCCTGGGCTTCACGGAGAGCTTCAGGTTTGGCGCGTATGTGGGGCTAAATCTTGGGGAGGTAACGCTTCACGTCACGGTCGGCGCCGACGGTGATTACCGGCGTCCGATTGGTGGCGGCACCGTGTACATTTTCTGCGACTCGGTGGATTCGTTCTACGAAAGCATCACCTCCCGTGGTGCGACGCCAAACTCCGCCCCATCAGATGCCGCCTACGGGATGCGCGACTTCGTTGTCCACGATCCTGACGGAAACCAGCTGTCATTTGGCGCCGAAAAGCCGGAGTAGTCAGCGGGCGGTTCTGTGCGGTCTAAACGCCTGATTAAGCCGACCAGTGATCGCGGCTAAACTCAATCAGCGACCAAGGAAACGCTATGGCCTCCAAACACCTACACAACGACTCCAACAACTCTCAGGGGTGTTGCACTTGGAGTGTTAATTCACCCACCCGTCATCACGACCCTCGGGAGTTCTATGCCGTCGAACGACATAGCAAAAGGCGAGGTACGCGGAAGCGTAGAGCACTGCGATAGACAGGCCCGTGTCGCCAGTCACCATGTCCCACAAGTCTGAACGTGATCCTGGCGCCGTCAGAAGCAATACCGGAACCATGAACTGGAAGAAGAAGTTGTGGGCAGCGTGGACGATGGCGGCAACCCAGACTGACCCGGAACGTACCCTGAGCTCGCTGAAGACATAGCCCATAGCGATGATGCCGACACCGTAGATCAATGCCATGAGCAACGCGTTGTCCGCCTGGTAGAAACCTCCGAAAGCAATGAGCGGAAGATGCCAGGACGCCCACACCAGTCCGCTGAAAAGGTAAGGATTCTTGATGCCGCCACTGATCATTTTAGGGAGCAGAAATCCGCGCCAGCCGACTTCTTCCCCGAGCGCGCCGATGAGGCCAAGCCCGAGGACCGAGAGAAGAATAGGACCGAGTTGGGTGAATTGCTCAAGGGAAACCGGCGAGAAATTCCGGATATCGAGGGCTACGGATATGAGTGCCACCAGCAATGCCAACAGGAGAGGGATTGCCATGGCGTAGAGGTAGTAGCGCCCCTTTCCGATCCGGAAGCCGACATCTCCAAACCCCGACTTCAGGATGAGTCTCAGCACGATGGAAAGCACGCCCGGGATACACATCAGGGCGACGATCCAGAGTAGGCCGAAGCTTCTGACACCACCATTGGCAATGATGAACGCCTCAAAGCCCCAACTGATTGCCAACACCGAGACAATGAAGACCAATGCTTGATTTCTGTCGCTCATCACGTCTCCGCGAATTTTACGTCTAACGCCCGACACAACCGACCTGCGAAGCGGTTGGGAGTTCCTGCGCAAAAGTGGACACCTGTTGGTTAGATACATTGACGTTCGTATTCTGCCGGTGATCGGTATCCCAGCGCCGAGTGTAGGCGCTGGTGATTATAGAAGTCCACGTAGTGGACGATGGCACGGCGTAGCGATTGATCGTCGTCGAAAGTGCTCCGGTGGTACATGTCGGACTTCATCGATTTGTTCCAAGATTCCATGTGGGCGTTGTCGTTCATGCGCCGCGGGCGGTTGGCGGACTGGATGAACCCTGCGGCGTGCAGGCGCTGCTTGAAGTCACCGGCAATGAACTCGATCCCACGGTCACTGTGGAACAGCGTGCCGGGGCCTGGCGTGCGTGTCCGCAGCGCGGATCGCAGCGCCCGTCGCGTCAAGGCCGTCGTGCGGTCCGTGCCCAGTGACCAGCCCAGCAGCCGACGCGAGTAACGGTCCATCACCGTGGCCAAATAGCGCCACTGTCCGCCCGCCTTCAGGTAGGTCACATCCGCCACCCAGACCTGGTCAGGACGCGTGGGTTGCACGGTGTGTGCGTGGCTCTCCACGCTGGCCAGGAACCGGGCTAGCCCAGGGCGCCGACGGTACAACCGCGCCGAACACGCACGCACGCCGTGTTCGCGCATCAACCGCTCTACCCGGCGCCGCCCGGCGGTTTCGCCTTGCCGCCTCAGCGCCGCGTGGACACGCGGACTACCGTAAGTCTGGTGACTCTGCGCATGCACCGTGCGGATACGTTCCATCAGCCAGGCATCGTCCATCGAACGTCGGCTCATGGGCCGCTGCTGCCAAGCGTAGAAGCCCGACGTACTGACGCTGTGCAGCCGGCACATCATCCTCACCGAGTGGGCTTCTTGGTGGTGGGCGATGAAGGCGAAGATGTCGTCTTTCGAGCCGAAGTGAACGCGATGGCTTTTTTTAAAAGGTCATGCTCGACCTGTAGCCGTTCGTACTTGCGCTTCACCTCGCGCAGCGCCTTCAACTCGGCCGCCACGGCCTTGTCCACCTCCACACCCTTGCTCATGATCACTCCCTCACGGGCCTGTTTGCGCCAACGAGACAACATGAAGGGATGAATGTAAAGCGACTCGGCTACGTCGCCTACCGAGACGCCGGGGAGCTGGCTCAGGCGAACCGCTGTGGCCTTGAATACATCGCTATATCGATACGTGGTGCGAGGACCTGGTCTTGGCATGGAGGACACTCCTGAGTGTTAGATCAGGGTGTCCACTAAACCGTAGGAACTACCGGTTCGGCTTGAATGAATTGTTAGGGCGCACCCGATGCAGCCCGCGGAAATGTCAGTGCGATGATAAGCAAGAACAGTGCAATTGCGCCCAAGAAGATCACCATTGACTTGTGCAAGGCAAGGCTGCCGGGCCGAAAGTAAGACTGGACAGGTATGCCC
>JBKJWE010000101.1:0-4697 GCA_046717045.1 Nitrospiraceae bacterium
TTGTACAAAATATCGGCCAGCTTGATCGCCATGTCGGTCGGCTTGGTTACCTTATAGAGGACAAACCGGTCGGCGATCGCTTCGCTGACGTCGAGAATATCGTCGAGCGCGCTGGCTAGATCGTGAATATCTTCGCGATCGATCGGCGTAATGAACGTCTGGTTTAACCGGAGCGCGATGTCGTGGGTTATCGCATCACCCACGTGCTCGACGTCTTTGATCCGCTTGGCCTGCTGGACCGGATCGTGGAAGTTTTCCATCATCTCCTTCAGGAGACGGCTGCCCTCAATCATGTTGTGCGCCGCCTTCTTGAACAGATCGAAGAAGGCCTCTTCCCGAGGGATCAACCCAAATAGCATCGCCACAATCCTCCGCTTGACAAGAGCTGAATGATCTCACCCTTACGGTATGCCACGATTACAGGAGAATGTCCGATCTGTAAAGAGCCACTACCAACGCGCCAGGCCCGACGCCCAGGTAATCCCGCCGCCAAAACTGCCCAATACCACCACATCGTTCGCGTGAATCCTGCCTGCGCGGACCGCATGATCGAGGGCAATCGGCAGCGAGGCCGATGACGTATT
The DNA here is from genome assembly GCA_046717045.1 of Nitrospiraceae bacterium. Classification (GTDB taxonomy): domain Bacteria; phylum Nitrospirota; class Nitrospiria; order Nitrospirales; family Nitrospiraceae; genus JBKJWE01. Next base: position 585 of record JBKJWE010000101.1, read on the forward strand.
GCCGTATCTCTCGATGACGGAACAGACCCGATCCGATGAAACGCCCAATCGTTTCGTGAGTTGTGCAAGAATGCGCCCGTTGGCTTGATGCAGCACAAACTGCGCCACCTCGTGCAATTCCACGCCGAATTCTTTCACGATTTCCCGGATGGCCTGGTCCAATCGCTTGACCGCCAAACGAAAGAGCGGTGCCCCCTGCATCCGTAACGTATGGGTCTTCGATTCGATCGTGCGAGCCGTCGTCGGTGTTCGCGACCCGCCTGAGGGAATGCGAATCAAGTGATGCTGCTCGCCGTCCGCATGAAGACGGATCCCCAAAAGGCCATGGCAGGGCTGCGCCGACTCGCGCTCGCCCCGCACCACGACGGCTCCAGCCCCATCGCCAAACAAGAGCGTCGTATCCCCATCCGCCATGTCCAGCGAGCGAGACTTTACCTCCGCTGCCACCACGAGGCAGGTCGTCACCTCACCGCTTCGAATCATGGCATCTGCCATAGAAAGTCCATAGAGGAAGCCCGAACAGGACGCCGCCACATCGAAAGCGCCGACCCCTCTACAACCCAGCAGACGCTGCACGTGGCAAGCGGTAGAGGGGAAAACCTGGTCGGGAGACGTCGTCGAGAGTACGATCGCCTCCACCGCGGATGCCGACAACCCAGCGGCCTGAAGAGCCTGTTTGGCCGCCTCGCTCGCCAGATCGGATGAGGCTTGGGAGGGTGCGGCCCAGCGGCGTTCCGTAATCCCGGTCAAGCGAGACACGAGGGCCGGTTCAATTCCCAGGGCTGAGCCGGCCTCGCGATTCGAGACCACCCGTTCAGGCAGGTAAGATCCTGTGCCGATGATTCTCGTTCGTATCATGGACATCATTCCATGGGCGGCTCTGCGGCGGGATTATAGGTGGGGAGATAGAAGGGGTCAACAGAAGGGCCCAAACCGTTGCATTCAGGGGAGACTCCTGCTACAAAATAAGGAGTTTATGCGGTACGTCCACCATTCCATAGCCACCATCTTCCGGACGGCTGCGGCCCTGACGCTTGTCCTTGGCACATTGGTGGCCTGCTCCAGTACGCCAAAAACCCCAGAGACTGCCAAGAAGGCGATCAGCGGCACGGACGAACAGATCTTCCTCGGCGATACGATCGAAAAAAACTATGACCCTAACGTCATCATGAAGCGTGGTGAGGCCTTCTTCGACAAAGAAGAATATACCGAGGCGATCGTCGAATATACCCATTTTCTCGATCTCCATCGGACCCATACCCTCGCCCCCTATGCCGCCTTCCGCATCGGCGAAAGCCAGATGAAACGGGCCAAGGGAATCGATCGAGACCCCGACCCCATTCAGAAAGCTATTGAGGCCCTCGAACGGCTCCGGAAGGACTATCAGGGGAGCCGATACGACGCGCAGGCGGTTCAGAAGATTCAGGAATGCCACGATCTCTTGGCGCAGATGCATCTGTTCGTGGGGCAGTTCTATTACCGGCGAGAATCCTATCTCGCCGCCGCCCACCGATTCGAACTCATCATGAAAGTCTATCCCGACAAATCGGTCGCACCGGATGCCCTCTATTTCTTGGCGCTGAGCTACCACGACTTGGGCGCAGACGATTGGGCGGCCGAACAATTGACGCTGTTGGCGAAAAAATATCCGGACTCGAAATATGCGGGAGAAGGGGCCAGGATGCTCGCCAAGCTCGGCGGAGCAAAACCCCCGACTACCTTGCTCGCGAAGAAGCCGGAACCGCTTCCAGCCGAAAATACCGTGGCCTCCTCCACCCCCACTACCCGCACCGTTCCAGCCGGCGGTGTCACACCCCAGGTCACCAATGGCCTTGTGCGCATCCCTTCTGCCAACACCTTGACGCAGTCGTTCGTCACTTGCCGCCTCGGCGCCTGGTGCTGATACAAAGTAGTGAGGACTGAGGTTGTGGACTGAGTGCGAGGATGGCAGGCTGGTTGGTACTTACTGACCTAAGTACCAACCGATTCCGTAGCGTTCCAGAAAACTCGTGATCATCGTGAGCGAGTTGGCATAGATCATCACGCCCACCACGACCAACAGCACGCCGCTCACGGTCGAGACGCCCCACAAATAGACTCGGGCTTGTTTGAAATAGGCGAGAAAACGATCGACGCCCAGGGCCGTGAGGAACAATGGCAGCCCGAGACCCAACGAATAGCTGGTCAACAACATCACGCCGCTCCACAATGAATCTGTCGTGCTGGCGTAGAGCAAGATGGTCCCGAGCACCGGACCGACGCAAGGCGTCCAGCCGGCGGCAAAGGCCACGCCGATCAGGAACGACCCTAGATAGCCCACCGGGCGATTTCTAAACTGAAAGCGATGCTCCATCTTAAGAAAGTTGATATTCAATATGCCGAGCAAGTAGAGCCCGAAAATGACGATCAACAACCCGCCGATGCGGCGGATGTGATCTTGATAGGTGATCAGCATCTGCCCGATCAAACTGGCCGACGCGCCGAATGCAATAAACACCGCGGAAAATCCGGCAATGAAGATCAGGGCGTTGACGATGATCGCCTTCTTGAATTTCGATCGTTCGCTCGCATCCGTCAGCTGTTCGACCGACAGCCCGGTGATGTAGGAAATATAGGACGGCACCAGCGGCAGCACACAAGGCGAGACGAAGGAGAGCAAGCCCGCTGAGAAGGCCGCGATCAAGGAAATCTGGTTGATGGATTGCGTCACGGGTTACGACTTCATCAACAATTCAACGAGCTGATGCGCTTCGGGCGCTTCCCAATCGCGGGCTCCGAAAATCAGCTGTCGCACGATGCCCTGCCTATCGACCATGAACGTCATGGGAAGCGTTCTGGCTCCATACGCCAAGCCGACACGATAGTCGGAATCATGCAGGATGGGAAACGTCAAGCCGATTTCCTGCTGAAACGGTCTGGTCACCGCGGCCCCTTGTGGATCCGTGGACACGGCAAGGATTTCAAAGTCCTTGCGCGAATACCTCCGGTAAAGGCGCTCCATCGCCGGCATCTCCACACGACAGGGCCCGCACCAGGTCGCCCAGAAATTCAAGAGAATCACTTTTCCCTGTCGATCCGAAAGCGAGACCAGCTGACCATTCATGTCTCGAAGTTGAAAATTCGGGGCCGGTTCCCCGAGCTTCACGATATGACGTGGGCCGGCGACCGAACGAACTGGTTCGGATTGAGACGACAGGCTTCTCGTTACGACAACCCCAGCCATTATGGCAAGGACGCCGCCGATGAGGGCGAGTAATTTCATGATCCCCTCGTCGGACGATCCTGGCCCCTTCCCTCGGCGGCCTTGGGCGTGACTTTGAGAAGGGACGTCACGACCTGTAGGCTATCGAGCCTGGTCCAATCCCGAGGCCCGATGATGATCTCCCGAACGATCCCCTGTTGATCGATGATAAAGGTCTCAGGAACACCCATGCGCTTATACGGCTTATCCGTATATCCCCAAGAATCGATCAAGACGGGAAACGTCAGATTCATCCCTTTGACAAAGGGAGGAATATCCTTCGTCGTTGTCACGCGGTCGATGCTAACCGCCAAAATCACAAGCCCGTCTTTCTCAAAATTCTTATGCAGCACTTCCATCGACGGCATTTCTTCCCGGCAGGGCTTGCACCAGGTCGCCCAAAAATTCAGGAAGACAACCTTGCCGCGATAGTCCGAGAGCCGAACAGGTTTGTCGGCGAGATCCGTAAGGGCAAAATCCGGCGCGACCTTCCCGACCACGAGAGGCTCGTACTTCGCGCTTTGGAGCCAGACGATGCCGAACGTCAGGGCAAGGACCGCCGCGCCTGCCAGCAGAATCAGCAAACGCGAGCCGCCGGAAGTCGGAGCGGCTGGAGACGATGTCGCGTGGTCAGACATAGGATAAAACGGCTAGAGGCACGTGGCGAGGGGCGAGAGGATCGTTCGCTGCCACGTGCCTCCTACCTCTCGCCTCTTACCTATTTAGGCGTAGGCGTGAAGGCCCGACAACAAGAAATTTACACCCCAGAAACAGAAAATCACCATCAAGAAACGAAAGATCGCTTAGATGGCCGAGCGTCTGCCTTCCCACCCGCGCGTCATGCGCGCATGGATGTACGCGCCATAGATCAG
>JBKJWE010000102.1:0-5935 GCA_046717045.1 Nitrospiraceae bacterium
ATCCTGAACCCTCTGTACGTGCCTTTGCCGCCGGCGCGTTGGGCGACTTCGGACAATCGAGCGGCGTCGCTCCCCTTACCCATTCGCTGGGAGACGAGAACGCCCGCGTTCGCGCCGTCGCAGCAACCAGCTTGGGCCGATTAGGCATCCGCGAGAACCGCCCCTTGCTACAGGCGCTCACGCGCGACGCAGACCTGCATGTGCGCGCGAACGCCGTTGGAGGGCTCTTACGACTCGGAGACCTCTCGGCCGTCTTGCTTGCCGCAGATTTAGCAAGACACCCGGACCCTTCAATCCGAGCCGCAGCAGCACACGCACTTGGCGCCACTTCAGACAAACAGGCCGTTGCGATTCTTCAGGCTCTTCTTCACGATCAGCAACCGCAACCGCGCCTAGCCGCCGCCCGCTCATTAGGAAAAAGCGCGGGGCCGGTGATACCGTTGCTGAAAAAGGGACTTCAAGACTCAGATCGTGCCGTTCGTCTGGCCGCAGCCGGTAGTATTGTGCAACAGATAAAGCAAGGTCGCTCCTCACGCACCGGTCGTTAACGGAAAGGACGTCTCCTATGTGGAAGATTATCGCCGCTCTCGCCTTTGCGGTCCTCTCGTTCGCTCTGGGGTTCTATTTCGGCCAACGTCCTGTCGGCACCTTGCAGCAGACCGTGTCGGACTTGCGCCAGTCGCTCACGGAGATGTCACGCAATGTCCTCGACACCACCATGGGCATCGAACGGGATCTTCGCCGCCGGCAGGGCTTGATCGATACCAAGTCGAAAGTCGTGCAGGCGAAATCGGATCTCTTCGATAAGAATTTCGGGGAGGCAGCGAAGCAACTGCAAGAGGCCGTCGATGTATTGGAAGCCGCCACGAAAGGCGCCAAGCAGGACGAGGCGGTCCTCGCCGTCCGAGCCCTCACGGGCACGCTTCGCGAAATCAGGCTGGAATTGTCGATGGGAAAACCGATCTCGATGAAGAGGCTGGACGAACTTCAGCGTGATGTCGACAAGCAGTTAAATAAGTGATCGGGGCCTTCGGAGCAGGGGTACCGAGACGCCGCCGCTACGCGTTAGTCGGCTGCTTCTTCCACTTGGCCAAAATCCGTTCTACCCGCATACGAACCACCATATCGGGGTCCTTCATCATCGGCTTGATGGCCTCACGGCCACGGTCGTCGCCGATCGCTTCAAGGGCAGCGGCCGCCGTGAGGCGGGTAAACCAATCGTCATCGCTCAGCATCGCAATGAGAGGATCGATGGCCCCGGCGTTCTTGATCCGGCCCAAGGCGAGTACGGCCTGTTTCCGAACCAGCTCATCTTTGTCTTGCAGAGCCTTGATCAAGCGTGACAAGGCCGGCTCGCCCAACACGACCAGTGCATTCGTCGCGTCCTCTTTGAACTCGTCGTTTCGCAACTGCATCATCAGGGGATCGAGCACGCGCTCATCGCGGATCTTGCCGAGCGCCATGATCGCGTACTTCCTGACGTCCCAATCGCGGAGCAATTTGATCAAGGGTTCGACGGCCGGTGAGCCGATCTGCCCCAACGCATCGATGGCCACCTCGCGTACCTGCCAGTCACCATCATGCAACGCTCTGCACAAGGGTTCAACGCAACGCTCATCACCCATCTCGCCGAGGGTAATGGCCGCTTCACGTCGCACGACCCAGTCGGTGTCTCTGAGCAGCTCAATCTGGATGTCGATCTCGTCCTTAACCTTTTCTTCTTCAAGAACCACCTGCTCGGACTGATCGGTTGCCGGGTCGATCGGGGCCGATACAATGTCTCCCGTCAGCTCCGCCGCCACCTGATCGGTGAACTCGTCGCTGACGACGTCATTCGCCGGTGTCGCCGTCTCGTGTTCTTTGCTCGTCTGTTCCATGGGCATACCCTCAATAATCATACAGGATCGTGGTCACGAGTGATGCGTCGCGATCAGCTTGTCGCAGGAGCAGCTGTTTTGTTTCCAGCTGCATGCTTCAAGCGCTGCGCCAGCGCCCGTCGTTTCCGCTGTGTCCGCTTCAACCGTTTTCTCAACGAACGAAGCGCCGCATCGCCCTCTGCGTTCTCATGACCCGTAAGCCGCGCGGCCACTTTACTCTTCAACTTGCTCTCCTCCGATTCCGCTGCAGTCTTCTTTGCCATCCGGCTTCGCGCCTCCCTCAGTTATCGTTCGCCGTTTGCAGGTAGATACTTGCCCGTATCCGGGCAGTCTAGTAGAGCGCTTCTCTCACTGTCAACCAGCACTGGTGTTAGAGATGGCTAACCCAGAACTAAGGCCGCCAGTTCGGTATGAGCCACGTAGTCCGCAGCGAGGATGGCGGGCATACGGCGGCTCCGTCTGGCGATCCAGGCAATGGCTTGGTGGAACCGAACTGACGGGACAACCTTGTGACCGGATTGACTGGCTCCGGATGCATGAGATCCCTCCGCATCGACGAGTTCGTCCATCACCAGGAGAGACACAGAGACCGACGGCCTGGCGTCAGAGGGAATCAACAAGTCAAACCGGCGATCCCCGACGACTTCGACTTGCACTTTGGAGAGACCCCTTTCAGTCATACCGAGGCGGCCGGCTGCCGCACGCGATAGATCCAGAATGCGTCCATCGACATAGGGACCACGATCGTTGATGCGGACATGAACCACCTTTCCATTCTCGAGGTTCACCACCCGGACCATGCTCCCGAGCGGAATCGTCCGATGAGCCGCCGTGAGCGAATTCATGTCAAATAATTCTCCGTTGGCGGCCTGCCTTCCATGGAACTGCTCTCCGTACCAAGAGGCCACCCCACGATCCTTCATTCCCGCATCAAATGCAGACTCCCCCTTTGGAATCCATGAGCACGCTCCGGTGATCATTCCCATCGATAAGACAATCGACCAGAGCAGTATTCGGCCAGTTTCAGATGTTTGGCTTGTCATCTCAACACCTCGTGTTCCTGGTTGAACTGACAGTCCTACAGGACCCTGCCGCCTGTACTTTCACTGTAAGATTCAACCGGGCTTGCAACAATACCGAGACGGTATTCCTCTCCCCCTACCTTGGAGTGATGGGGAAACAACGCCTGGCAGTACAGGCCTGTACAGACCCAGACTGCTCTCCGCTCGATTCAAGCGGATCCGATCCTATATAAAAGGAGAAGCTAAGACCGGTGAGGAAGAATAAGCCCTCACGCCTCTAACTGAATCAGGCGAGCCACCACGCCGTCACGCCGCTTCACATAGGTCAACCAGACCGTTTCCCCTACTCGAATCGTGTGGAGCCCCACCCGTTTGCCTCTTCGGAGGATCTTGGTCTGCGCGGTCACTGTAGCCCCGACCGTCATGTCGCTCCGGTTGGTCACCGGCGTCTTCACCACGATCATATTCGGTTGATCCGTGACATTCACCGCCACCACATGCCCTTGCACACGATAATTTCGCCCTTCGGCTGCGTCACCGATCACCGGCGCACAAAAGGAGCATCCAATCGCGATACCGGTGAGCAGGGCCCGGCGCCACCACCGCATGTGTGTCATGACCCCCTCAATCAGCAGAAACCATCAGCTCGGGGAGCGACCATACCAGGACAGAAAACCGGTGTAAAGATCATCTCCGCCTCGCATGATATTGACTGCCCCAGCCCGACTGAGTAAGATGCCACTCGTGCTCGCCCCCCCGGTGCGAGGCGCACGATCCAACCCCCGCAGTTGCGGTACTGATCGAATCCCACATCCACTGATGATTGAAGTTCATAACATTACCAAACGTTACGGTCACCATACGGCAATCGACCGGGTGACCTTTACGGTCGCCAAAGGTGAAGTGCTGGCGTTCTTGGGCCCGAACGGCGCCGGGAAAACCACGACCATGCGCATCTTAACCTGCTTTATCCCGGCAACGGAAGGGACCGCGAAGGTAGCCGGATACGATTGTGCCGACCAACCGATGGAGGTCAAACGCCGGATCGGCTACCTGCCGGAGACGCCGCCGGTCTACCAAGAATTGACCGTCACAGAATATCTGCAGTTCGTGGGGCGTCTGCGCGGCTTGAGCGGCCAGTCGCTCACGACGGCCATGCGCCGCGAAATCGAACGACTTGGACTCGGCTCCGTGCAACAGCGCGTAATCGGCAATCTCTCGCGCGGGTATCGCCAGCGCGTGGGCCTCGCTCAAGCGTTGCTGCACGATCCACCCATCCTGATTCTCGATGAACCGACGGTCGGGCTCGACCCCAAACAGATCATCGAGATTCGTGAATTGATCAAGAGTCTGGCTGGGTCCCGTTCCGTCATTCTCAGCACGCACATCCTTCCCGAAGCGACGGCGGTGTGCCAACGTGTCGTCATCATCAGTGGCGGACGGATCGTGGCCGAAGATACGCCGGATCAGCTCTCGGCTCGCCTGCGCCATTCAGAGAAGATTGCGCTGACGTTGAAGTCGCCTCCGGCAGATGTGGACGCGCGCTTGAAAGCGGCGCCGGGCATCCAACAGGTCTTTGCCGGCGGCAGTTCCAACACATTTATCTTGGAATGCGCACTCGGCCGGGATGTGCGCGACGACATCGCCCGCCTGGCCGTGACCAGCGGATGGGGCCTGCTGGAACTGCACACGATTTCGATGACGCTTGAAGACGTCTTCCTCCAACTGACCAGGCATGAGGACGGCCTGCCGGGCTCCGCCGAACCGGCCACGGTCTCAGCCGCCTCGACGGATCCATCCACATGACACCTGTCTACGCCATCATCAGAAAGGAACTGCGTTCCTACTTTGTATCGCCCATCGTCTATGTGGTGGGCGCGGTCTTCCTGCTTATCGTCGGATTTCTGGCCTATCTCTATATCGTCTTCGCCGGCGCCCAGGCGATTCAGCTCATGCAGATGCAAGGGGGACCGGCCCAAATCAACTTGAACGATCTTGTGTTCCGCAACCTGTTCGCCAGCGTGAGGTTCATCCTCCTGATCATTCTGCCGATCCTCACCATGCGCCTCTTCGCCGAAGAACGAAAGCTCCGCACATTCGAATTCCTCATGACGTCGCCGATCGGTATCAATCAAATCGTGATGGGCAAGTTCTTGAGCGTCTTTCTCGTGTTTCTCGGTCTCCTGGGATTGACCGGCCTCATCCCTTTGGTGCTCGCCCTCTTCAGTGATTTCGACTGGTACCCGATCCTGACGGGCTATCTTGGGCTGACGCTTCTGGGCGGATTATTCTTGTCCGTCGGCGTACTGGCTTCGACGCTCACCGAAAACCAAATCGTCGCCGCCTTTGTCAGCTTCGGTATCTTGCTCGCCCTCTGGCTCCTGGCCGGATTAGGATCTCTGCTCGGCGATACGGCGATCGGACAGGTCGTATCCTATCTTTCTTTCATGGAACATTACGACCGCTTAGTCCGTGGACTCATCGACAGCAAAGACCTCGTGTACTTTGCCAGCAGCCTTGCACTCATGCTCTTCCTCGCCCATCGAGTTGTGGATTCGACCAGATGGAAATAAATTTAAAGACTCTGCCCTTAGGCGTCATCGGCGTGAGCCTGGCTGTGGCCGGAGCGATCGGCTATAGCCTTGCGCCTGAGAAGCTGTGGCTGGTGACGGTAGCCGAAGTGCTGGCCCTGCTGTGTTTGCTGCTCCTGTTCATCGTGCAACTCGACGCGGTGAAGGCGTTTTCCACGCGCCGGTCGACAAGAATGGGCGCCAACAGTTTGCTTATGGTCGTGCTGTTCGTCGGCATTCTCGCCATCGTCAATTTTCTGGCCGCCCGCCACTCTGTACGCTGGGACCTGTCCGAAAATCAGAACTTCTCGCTGGCGCCTCAAACGCACCGTGTCTTGCGCAGCCTGCCGCGCGACGTCAAAGTGACTGTGTTTACCCGCGAGAAAGACCCGGGCTATCAATCTTACAAAGAACGCCTCGATAGCTACCGACAGGCCAGCCCCAAGATGTCAGTCGAATTCGTCGA
>JBKJWE010000103.1:0-6005 GCA_046717045.1 Nitrospiraceae bacterium
AAGCACACCTCACTCCACCCTATTCCAGCCTACTGCAGCCAAAGTTCGGCTTTCCCCTAACTCTTGGTTTTAGTTGGGTCCAGTGAGCCTGAGTAGGCTGGAGAAGCGTAACAGAAACGCTTTCCTAAACCGCGGGCCGAATGGACAATTCTGTGGAAGAAAAGGGCAGGTTGAGACGGAATCGAGTGACAAAAACACGAAAGCCACCCACAAGCGGTGGCCTTCGTGTCTACTCCCCTAAGCGGTGAAAAGGGCGGTTGTTGTTCCCTGAGCGGCTTTGCCGAAGGAGTGGGGACCCGCCGAGACTTTGCCGGGAAGGAAAGCGGAAACTGACTGAGTCCGCGAAGGAATTTCCGAAGGCTTCCTCCCAGCAAAGGCCGGGAGGGTCACTCCGGGAGGCGTGCAAGCGAAGGGAACGACGTCCGCGCTGTTATGTTCCCATCTCCCAACTTGCCAAATATTTCTTTTGTTCCGCCGTCAACTGATCAATGTTCACGCCCATCCCCGCCAGCTTGAGCCGCGCAATTTCTTTGTCGATCGCCGGCGGTACCGGATACACTTTCTTTTCGAGCATCTTGTAGTTCTTCACGATGTACTCCGCCCCGAGCGCCTGATTCGCAAAGCTCATGTCCATGACGCTGGAAGGATGGCCTTCCGCGGTCGCAAGATTGACCAAGCGACCTTCGCCCAACAGACTCACACGGTGTCCATTCTTCTTGAGCGTAAATTCTTCGACGCCGGTGCGGACGATGCGGCGCTTTTTCGCCAGCTTTTCGAGAGCAGGAATGTCCAACTCCACGTTGAAGTGACCGCTGTTGCAGACGATGGCGCCGTCCTTCATCACGGCGAAGTGTTCGTTTCGGATGACGTGCAAGTTGCCGGTGACGGTCACGAAGAAGTCGCCGATCGAGGCGGCCTGCTCCATCGGCATCACGCGGAACCCGTCCATGACGGCTTCTAATCCCTTCAATGGATCGATCTCCGTGACGACGACGTCCGCACCCATGCCTTTGGCACGCATGGCGATGCCGCGCCCGCACCAGCCGTAGCCCACGACGACCACGACGGACCCGCAGATCAGGCGATTGGTCGCGCGCACGATGCCGTCCATGGTGGACTGGCCGGTACCGTAGCGGTTGTCGAACATGTGCTTGGTATCGGCGTCGTTGACGGAGATGACGGGGAACTTGAGCACTTTCTTTTCCGCCATGCTGCGCAGGCGAATGACGCCGGTCGTGGTTTCTTCTGTTCCGCCGATGACGTTCTTCAACAAGTCTTTTCGCTTCGAGTGCAGATGCGAGACGACGTCGGCTCCATCATCCATCGACAGATGGGGCCGGTGGGCGATGGCGGATTCGATGTGGCGATAGTAGGTGGCATTGTCCTCGCCCTTGATCGCGAAGGTGGGAATGCCTTCGTGCTGCACGAGGGCGGCTGCGACGTCGTCTTGGGTGCTGAGTGGATTGGACGCGCAGAGGCGCACGTCGGCGCCGCCGGCTTTCAGTGTGATCATGAGGTTGGCGGTTTCGGTGGTGACATGGAGGCAGGCGGTAACCCGCACGCCCTTGAACGGCTGTTGCCGCTTGAATCGATTGCGAATGAGGCGCAGCACCGGCATGGTGGCTTCGGCCCATTCGATCTTGAGTTTGCCCTGATCCGCCAGCTTGATATCTCTCACATCGTAATCCACGAACACCTCCAGTACAGTGATGAGTGACGAGTGTTAGTAAAAGGGGGGCGGATTCTGTAATCCGTCCCCCTTGTGTCTGTCTGTGGGAACGCTTGGGTTAGAGACCTGCGTCCTTTCGCAGCGCCTTGGCTTTATCGGTCTTTTCCCAGGTGAATTCCGGTTCGTTCCGGCCGAAGTGCCCGTAGGCGGCGGTCTTCTTGAAGATCGGCCGGCGGAGTTTGAGGTGATCGATGATGCCGCGCGGTGTCATCGGGAAGTGTTTCCGCACAATCTTGTCAAGATTCTCGACCGAGACGTGCTCGGTGTTCTTGGTGTCCACAAGCACGGAGACGGGATCCGCCACGCCAATCGCATAGGCCAACTGTACTTCGCACTTGTCGGCGAGGCCGGCTGCGACGATATTCTTGGCGATGTAACGGGCCATATAAGAGGCCGAGCGGTCCACCTTCGTGGGGTCTTTGCCGGAAAAGGCGCCGCCGCCGTGGCTGCCGTGGCCGCCGTAGGTGTCGACGATGATCTTGCGGCCGGTTAACCCGGTATCGCCCATCGGTCCACCGACGACGAAGCGGCCGGTCGGATTGATGTGGTGCTTCACGCTGGTGGGATCGTAGAGGCCCTTCGGCATGACCGGCTTGATCACTTTCTCCATGATCTCGCGTTCGATCTGCTTCGTGGTGACGTCGGGGCTATGTTGCGTGGAGACGACGATGGTGTCGATGCGAACGGGTCTCCCGTTCTTGTACTCGACGGTGACTTGGGACTTGCCGTCCGGACGGACCCAGTCGAGGATCTTCTTCTTTCGGACTTCCGCAAGGCGCTTGGTTAGCCGATGAGCCAGCACGATCGGCATCGGCATCAGCTCGGTGGTTTCGTTGGTGGCGTAGCCGAACATCAAACCTTGGTCGCCGGCGCCGCCGGAATCCACACCCATCGCGATATCGCCGGACTGCTGGTGAATGGCTGTCAGGACAGAGCAGGTATGGGAGTCGAAGCCCCATGAGGCATCGTTATACCCGACGTCCTTGATGACCTGGCGGATAATGTCGGGAATTTCCACGTAGGCTTTGGTAGAGATCTCGCCGGCGACGAAGGCGATGCCGGTGGTCAAGATAGTTTCACAGGCCACGCGGGAATACTTGTCCTGAGCGATGATCGCATCCAGAATCCCATCGGAGATCTGGTCGGCAATCTTATCGGGATGGCCCTCAGTAACGGATTCGGACGTAAACAGATAATTATGTCGCATTAGCCCCTCTGGGTTCGGGTGATCGTATCGGACCACTGCCGGAATTTCATCGAATAGTAGCTGAGTGGACCCTATTTGTCCATTCTGCGAAGGTAGGGGATTGATCGAGATGCTGTTCCTGGGTTGCTTGACAGGCCTTTCCAGCCACTTGTAAGATGACCAAGTTTTCTTACACTTACGCAGGCTTTCCCCACGCAGGCCGTTTCAAATACGTCATGGGATGCACGAGCGCGGTCCTCGTTGCTGAGTCCCTCGCGCCAGCGCTTTGCGTCCGATGGTTTGACGGGTGAACTGTGTGAGGTGAAGAGGAAGTCGAGTCGGTATGAGCAGCACGGAACATACGATCCACAGTCCTAGCAAAGAGATCCAAAAACCCTCGAGCCCTGGATTGGGTTGGGACGAGTTTTCTCGCGAGTTGGTCGAGTTCTTTGCCTCGATCAAGCTGGCGATGTTTCTCTTTCTGTTTATCGCCATCACCGCCACGATCGGCACCGTCATCCAGCAGGGGGAACGTCCGGAAACTTACATTCAGGAGTACGGCGAAAATGCGTACCGTTGGTTTCTCCGGCTCGGATTCACGGATGTCTATCATACCTGGTGGTTTACCAGTCTGCTGGGCCTGCTCTGCGTCAATTCTCTGACCTGCTTCTACAAACGGTTTCCAGCCGTCTGGCGCTCGATGCAGCAAGACAAGGTCAGTGTCACGCTTGCCTTCGTCAAGAATTTGAAGCAGCAGGCAGAAGTGTCGGTCGCGGCCAACAAAGAAACCGTGGCACAACGGCTGGCGCAGCACTTTGTCGAGAAAGGCTACAAAGTCCTCGCGAAGAACGAGCCAGGAGAAGTCACGCTGTACGCGACGAAGGGTGTGCTGGGTCGCGTGGGCGCCCATATGGCGCACTTGAGTGCGACGGTGATCGTGCTGGGCGGCCTCTTGGGCAGCTATTACGGCTTCTCAGAGTTCGGCGTCTGTCTTGAAGGACAGAGCTATCACATTCCGCGCGGCAACTTCGATCTGAAGGTCGACAAGTTCTGGATCGATTATCACGAGAATGGCGCCGTCAAGTCGTACAACAGCACCCTGACAGTGGTGGAAGGCGGGCAGCCGATGGTGACGAAGACGATCACCGTCAACGATCCGCTCGTCTACAAAGGGATTTGGTTTTATCAGTCGAGCTATGGCGATGCCTGGGATCAAATCGAAATCGCGCGCGTGAATATTAAAGACAAGAGAACGGACAAGGTGGTCAAGACCATTGATCTGGAATGGCAAAAAGAACAGAAGGTTCCGGATCTGAATCTCAAATTGGCGATCACCGATTTCGTGGCGGACTTCGCCTTTAATTCAAACGAGAAGAAGGTCTATTCGAAGACCGTCGAACACGCGAATCCGGCGATCAAGTTGGCCGTGAACGAACGCAATACCGTGCAGGCCACGCCCTGGATTTTCTACCAGTTCCCGGACTTGTTCGAAGTGAAGGACTCCAAGTATCAGTTTGAGTTGACGGGCTATAAGCCGAAGAAGTTCACCGGTTTACAGATCGCGAAGAACCCCGGCATCAACATCGTCTGGCTAGGCTCGACGATGATCGTCGTGGGGATTACCCTCTCCTCCTTCATTTACCATCGGCGGCTCTGGATAAAGGTTGTCCCGTCCGGGGAGGCCGTGACCGTGCATATCGGCGGGACGACCCACAAGAGCCACATCGATTTTCAGAAGGAATTCAGAAAGTTGACGGAGAAGATTCGTACCTTTTCGGCTTGATCTGGCTGAACCGTATAACCGTATAGAGGTAGTCAAACCACCTCTATCTTGGGTATGATAGTCGTTAGTCCATTGGTCTGAATTGCTTGACGGAGGACGCTATGGTCCGCTCCCTCTTTCTCTTCGACATGACGTTCTGGCTCTACCTGGCTGCGCTGACTCTCTACATTGCGTATCTCTTCGCCCGCCGTCCGCAGATGGCACTGGCACCGGCCGGCTACCCGGCTGAGAATTTCGACGAACGCGACGGGGCCTGGGCCACGCAGTTGGGACAGGTGGAACCCTGGTGACGGTGTTCGGCTGGATGGTGAATACCGGCGCCCTGTTCACCAGAGCCTTCGAGCGTATGCAGATCTCCGGGACGTTCGCGCCGTGGTCCAATCAATTTGAAGCCATGGCCTATGTGTCTTGGGCGATTATCCTTGGCTACGTAGTTTTGGAACTGCGTTACAAGATCAAGGCGATCGGCGCCTTCGTCGTGGCGATCGGGTTCATCGCGATGGGCGCGGCCTCGTTGTTGCCCTATCGCTATCAGACGGCTGAGCCGCTCGTGCCGGCGCTCAACAGCTATTGGATTTATATCCATGTGTCCGTCACGCTCACGAGCTATGCCGCCTTCGCGATGGCCGGCGGGCTGGGCGTCATGTATTTGTTCAAGGAACGGGCGGAGCAACGCGGGAGTCAGTCCCGATTCTATGCCGCCTTCCCCGATCTCGAAACCATAGACGAGCTGGGCTACAAGGCCATCATGATCGGCTTTCCGCTCTTGGCCTTCGGCGTTATCCTCGGGGCCATGTGGGCTAACTATGCCTGGGGCGGCTATTGGAGCTGGGACCCCAAAGAAACCTGGTCGTTGATCGTATGGCTGATCTATGGCGCGTACATCCATGCGCGCATGACGCGCGGGTGGGAGGGAAGACGCTCGGCCATCTATGCGATCTTTGGTTTCTTGATGGTAATTTTCTGTTTTTGGGGCGTGAATTTCTTGCTTTCTGGCCTTCACGCCTACGCCTAACGCCCTGCGATCGTCTC
This sequence comes from Nitrospiraceae bacterium, assembly GCA_046717045.1. Taxonomy (GTDB): domain Bacteria; phylum Nitrospirota; class Nitrospiria; order Nitrospirales; family Nitrospiraceae; genus JBKJWE01. The sequence continues at coordinate 5,731 of JBKJWE010000103.1, forward strand.
ACAGTGAGGGCACTATGGCTGAGCAATCCGCGACATCGTCTCCATCCGCTCCGACATCCGGCGGCTCGCGTTTGCTGATCATGCTCGCAGGCACGGCAGTGCTTGCCCTGACCTTCGGCATCGTCTGGCTCCAAAGCGCGAAATACGAGCCTCTCGTCGTCGGGAAAATCGCACCGGATTTTGCCCTCACGGATCTCACCGACAAACCTGTTCGGCTCTCGGACTATCGCGGCAAGGTTGTCTTCCTGAATTTTTGGGCGACCTGGTGCAAGCCC
>JBKJWE010000104.1:0-7577 GCA_046717045.1 Nitrospiraceae bacterium
GGCCATCATCGATTACGTGAACAGCGTCAAAACCCGCGCGCAGAAAAAGTAACCGATGCCTCCAGCTCCCAAGTTCGTCCTCTTCGCTCACAACTCAACCTACGACAAACTCCATCAGGTGGCCACGCTCGGACTCACGGCGGCAGCCATGGGGAAGGATGTCATCGTCATCCTATTGTTTTGGACGATCAAGAAGCTCGCCGAAGGCAGGATCGATTTGATCGACTTTCCCCCGGAATATGCCGCATCTGCCGAGGAAGTGGCCCGGCTGTTACGAGACAAGAAAGTCCCGAAGATTTCCGAGATGTTTCAAGAAGCGAAACTCGTCGGACGCTTTCGTCTGATCGCCTGCAGCGCCGGCTTGGAATACATGGGTGTCGACGGTGAAGCGGTCACGAAGAATGTGGATGAAGTGATGGGATTGCCTGCGATCATCAACCTGACTGCGGATGCGGAAACGAAGCTCTTCATTTGATAAGGTTACACGTTATTCGTGAACGTCGATGAGACGAGATTTTTGCGATTAACGGTTCACGTTTAACGTCTTCTCTCTAACGCGACTTCGTTACTCCCACCCGATCGCAATAGTCCGTCAACTTGCACTTACTGCACCACGGGGAGACTGGCTGGCAGAGGTTCTGTCCGAACGGCACCAACAGGTCGTTGTAGGTGATCCAATATTGCTTCGGCAACTTGCGGCGCAGGGCCTCCTCACTCTGCTCCGGCGTCTTCGTCTTGATATAGCCCCAGCGATTGCTGATCCGATGCACATGGATATCCACGCAGATGCCCGGCTTGCCGTATCCCACGGTCACCACGAGATTCGCCGTTTTACGCCCGACCCCTGAGAGAGTCATGAGTTCGTCAATGGAATCCGGCACCACCCCGCCATACACGTCTAAGAGCCTCCGGCAAATCGCATGAATCGATTTTGCTTTGGTCCGATAGAAACCGACAGGAAAGATGGCACGCTCGATTGTCTTCCGTGGGAGCTTCAGCATCGACGCCGGCTGGTGCGATAAGGCATAGAGCCTCGCACTGGCTTCGCTCGTGGTCTTATCCTTGGTGCGCAGACTGAGGAGGCAAGAAATCAGAATGCGGAACGGATCGCGAGCTGACTCACGAGCCACGACGCCGACGACCGGCTCCTGCCACTGACGGATCTCGCGCTTCACGATTCGGATCGCGGCGTGGATCTCATCCTGGCGCATGGAGCGATGGGATCAACTGAATGGGTGAACCAGGGGCAGGAACACTATTCTGGCTTGCGTTTCGACAACCACTTCTGACGGCGTCGTTGGGCTTCGCGTTGCTTGGCTTTCTTTCGCACGCTCGGCTTTTCGTAGAAGCGCCGGCGCTTTAGTTCCCGGAAGAGCCCTTCCCCCGCAAGTTTTTTCTTCGCAACTTTGAGCGCTTTCTCGACGTTGTTGTTGAAGACTTTGATTTCCATGCGTGTCGTCTACGTGCTTTCTCAGGCTGTGCCTGTGCAGGTGTTCGTCTTAACCCCGGCCGACTAGGCGGCGGAGTGTAACATAGCCCCCTCAGTTCCTCAAGACAGTTTCTCAAGTGGTGAACACGAGGCTGGATCGAAGCTTTAAGCTGCTGATTAGGCTGAATTTTTAGATTGCATTCGACGGTGAGCAGCGTGGCTTCGGCCGAGGCGATCGCCAATAGAAGCCCGACCCTGATATCAGACTGCACTTGAGGCTTTACCTTGGTCGAGCAGCTATGGAGCAACCCCCCGGTTTCCGTCGCCAGTTCGCCGATGGCGAGCGGAATTTCGGTCGCCACATGCAGCGCCGAGGAGAGAGCCAGTGGACGAGCGGGATCGGTTTTGGGAAGCGCCGTGGCCTGGAGAAATTGCCGGTAGGCTTCTCCGTCATCCTGCATGAGTTCACGCAAGCGGCGGTCGAGCATCTGCAGCCGATGCTCGAGGTGCGATTGGCGACCGAGCTTCGCGCCCATGATTCCGAGTGACGCCGCCAGCGCTCCGGCAAGCCCGGCCACTGTACCGCCGGCCGGAGTCGGCGTCGCCGCCGCGACCGCGTCCAAGAAATCCGCGAGCGATTGCTGCTGAAGATCGGCCGAAACGCCTTTCGTAGATACAGGACGCTTCCCCGACTCACCCGACATCTTGTCCTCCAGCCTCGATTCGAGCACCTGCGCCTGATCAAACTTGGTCAGTTTCAACCGTTGCACCGCGATCTGCACCAGCGCCGCTTGCGGCACCAGTCCGATCACTTGGCTCTCTGCGATGGCGACCCCCTGCGCGGTCGCGCGCGTCTGCACCGCGTCAAAGGCCATCTGCAGCGGCGTCACCAGGTAGTCGGTCAGATTCATCGCGACTTGAACCATCTTCCGGGTGGCGAGTTCCACCCCGATCGCCTTCAGGCACGGTAACCCGCCGTTCGACTGGCGAATGTCTTTTGCAATGGACCGGGCCACTTGCAGATCCTTCGAGCGAAGATTCACATTGAACGCGATCAGTGGGGGCCGAGCCCCGATGACGATGGCGCCGGCGGTTCGATGGAGATGCGGCGGACCGAAATCCGGAATCCAGTCGGCATCGGAGGCCATGCGGAAGGCCAGGCCTTGCAAGCCTCCGCGTCGGATCGATTCAAGCGGACGGTGATCGCGGTGGGCAGCGGCTCGCTCATAGAGGAAGACCGGAATGGCAAGTTCTTCACCGACCCGTTGCCCAAGTTGCTTGGCCAGGCGGACACAGTCTTCCATCGTCGTCCTGCGAATCGGCACGAAGGGAACAACATCTGTCGCTCCAACCCGTGGATGTACGCCGTCGTGCCGGCAAAGATCGATCAGCTCGGTGGCGATGCGAATGGCGCGAAACGCCGCGTCGACAACGGCCTCCGGCGAGCCGGCAAAGGTCAGGACGCAGCGATGGTGATCCGCATCCATCGTGTGATCCAACAGCCGAACCCCCGTCACCGATTCTACGGCCTGTATCAGGGCACGCACGTGCGTCTGGTTTCGCCCTTCGCTGAAATTCGGCACACACTGGACGATCCGATCCATCACGTCTCTCTCGAGCAGGAACAACAAAGCCGGAGGTCTTCGCTCATTCCTCCGGCTTCTCCAATCTCTACCTGCGCCGCACGGGACGCAGCCGTTATTTCGTTTTCTTGACGAAGGCCTTGTAGATAGGCCCGGACTTGGCCTGCTCTTCTTCGAGCCCGACCATTTGATGTCCAGTCGTTTCGCACCAAGCCGGCATATCCTTCTTGATCCCTTCGTCGTCGGAGACGACTTCCAGTACTTGGCCGAGCGTGAGCTCTTTGATCTTCTTCGAGGTCATGATAATCGGCATCGGGCAGAAGTACCCGAGCGTGTCGAGCTTCACATCGGCCTGCATCATCAATCAGACTCCTGGCTAGCGGCGAGACGCTAGGGGCTAGAGGGAGAATCCGACCCCTCGCCTCCAGCCTCGTACCACTCGCCTTTCAAATGAACAAGTTCACACTACCGCGTTTGGCTTCGGCCAAGTACGTCGTTACGCCCGCAAATTGATCGATGCCGTCGATTAACGTGTCTTTGGTGATACCCATCAGTCCCATGGTCGTCGTGCAGGCAATGAAGCGGACCCCGAGATCCAGCGCCGTCTGCATGAGTTCCGGCACGCCCGGCATCCGGTTCTGCTTCATCACCTTCTGCATCATGCGCGTGCCCAAGCCCCAGAAATGGAATCGTGAGAGCGGCAAACTGCCGGCGCCGCCTTTATTCAGCAGGCCGAACATCCGGCGGAGCCAATCCTTGGCCGAGCTGGACGCACCCTGGCGACGAATGGTGTTCAACCCCCAGAAGGTAAAGAACACCGTCACTTGCATGCCCATCGCCGCTGCTCCGGTCGCGATGATGAAAGCGGCCATCGCGCGATCCAGATCCCCGCTCAACAGTACAATCGTGACGCGATCTGGCTTGGAGGCTTGCAGGTCCGCTAAGGCGACGGCTGGGTCCATTTGTGTGGTGATCATGGAATCCTCGCTTCTCTGAGATCCGCGTCAATTCAGTCGTTTCGACGTATTTTTGACTATAGTCCCCGCCCGTTTTTCTTGTCAAGGTAACAACCTTGACCTCATTTCGCACGCCAGTTATAGTCACCTACCACCCGATGTACTCTCCGGATTGAATCCTTCACATGAGCACCGACCTGATTACCGAACTCAAACCTAGTAAGAGCGCGCCGCTGCTGGGATTCTGGTACGTCGGCTGCCCAAGTACCGAACTCGGTTCGGGCAAACTCAAAGGCATCATCCTGCTCGGTCTTCCCATCGTGCTCTGTCGGACGGCACAGGGAGCAGTGGCCGCCCTGCGCGATATTTGCCCCCATCGGGGGATGCCGTTGTCGTTCGGCCGGATGGAAGGGGATTACGTCGAATGCTCCTACCATGGATGGCAATTCGATACGGCCGGACGGTGCCGCGGAATCCCAGCCCTGGTCGAGGGATCACCGATTCAACCAGACAAGATTGGGATCACGACCTATCCCTGTCGAGAACGAGATGGGTACGTCTGGGTCTTTATCTCGGACCCTCAGCAGCCGAATCAGATCGTTCCGGAGGTCCCCCCGCTTCCGTTGCCATCGCCGGCCCCCCGTATGATTCACATTTCGACAGTGCTGGACTGTACGATCGACGACGGAATCGTCGGCCTCATGGATCCGGCTCACGGGCCGTTTGTCCACCAAAGCTCGTGGTGGCGCACAAAAGGCAGCATCCACGAGAAATCGAAGACCTTCGAACCCATCTCCAACGGCTTTCGGATGGTGCCGCACGCGCCGTCGAAAAACAGCGGCCCGTACAAGCTCCTCAACTTCTTCTATGGTGGGCCGCTGACCACCACCATCGACTTCGTCTTGCCCAATCAGCGATTCGAGTTTGTCCGATGTGGATCGCTCTTCGTCTCGACGCGTGCAACCGTGACGCCGATCACCGATCAACAATGTCGTATCGATTTCACCGCGGCGTGGAATTGTTTCGACTGGATTCCGTTTTCGAAGACTCTGTTCCGCTATTTCGCCGACATCTTCCTGACCCAGGATCGGCAGGCCATGGAACGACAGGCGGTGGGACTTCGATACAAGCCGGCCCTGATGTTGATCGACGATGCCGACACGCCTGCCAAGTGGTACTACAAACTGAAAGCCGCCCATCTCGCGTCGGTCCAGTCGGGGCAACCGCTCGAGCATCCGCTCAAAGGGCTGGTGACACTGCGGTGGAAGAGCTGAAACGCCCATGGCGGCCGATCGACAGGTCGCTCGTCATAGGGTTCTGATACTTGCGCTGCTCGCGATTTCCCTTTATACGCAGGCTCTCCCGGCCCGTTCAGCAGACAACCCTCGTTTGGTATCGGTCCCAGCCCTGGCCGTGCTGACGAACGGGCAGCAAGGCCTCGTCCACTACATCGTAATCCAGATCGACAACGATCCACGGCAAGAAGGGCCGACAGTTCGATTCAGCGAGATCAACCTGGGAGGAGGCTCCCTCGTCGGCGAGGATTGGAAAGAGGGCGTGATCCAAGCCGTTCGCGCGGCGGCGAAAACGGCTGGAGAAGATGGGCGAGACTGGCTGGTCACCGTCAAGAACCGATCCTATCACTCCCTCACCGGAGGAATGAGTGCCAGCAGCGCGGTCGCCGTGGGCGTGCTCGCGGCGTGGCGCGGGGAACCCCTCAAACCCGGCACCACTATCACTGGACAAATTACGCCGGATGGACGCATTGAACCAGTCGCCTCCATCCCGACAAAACTTGAAGCCGCTGTGAACGAGGGCTTTAAGACGGTGCTGGTGCCACGCGGGCAACTCCAAACTCCTGAGTGGGATCTCCTGCAGATGGCGGCGAAGTGGCAGGTATCGGTGATCGAGGTCGGCACACTTGAGGAAGCCTACTCCCTCATGGTCGGAGCAGCTCGGTAATCTGTTTAGCGGTCTGCGTCTTTGCTTGATTCCACCAACAACCCGATTGCACGCCTGATCTGCGCGCGCGAGCCCAATAGCACCACGATGTCACCGGCCTGGAGCCGGATCTTCTCCGAGGGATTCGATTGGGTTACCCCTGCGCGCGTCCAGGCGATCACCGACGCGCCGGTACGTGGACGGACGGAGATGTCGACGAGCGTCTTGCCAACGGCGGGCGAATCTTCTTCGATGCGGCAGGTTTCCACCTCCGCATCCGTGAGGGTTCCGCCGCGGAGATGATGCGCCAGTTCCGGAAGTTCGCTCCGCCGCAACAAGGCGTAACCTTCCCGTCGAATCTGCTCGGCTTTTTGCATCACAAATTCCTGCGGCAGGTTGTAGGTGCGGAGCACGAGGGCAAAGATCTCGATCGAGGTCTCGAATTCTTCCGGGACGACGTCATCGGCACCGAGTTGATGCAATTCCTCCAATTCGCGCAAGTAACGGGTCCGCACAACTACGTGGATTTTTGGATTGAGGCCTTTAGCCACTTTGACAGCCCGTCTCGTGATAAAGGGGTCGGAAATCGCGACAACGAGCACCCTCGCGTCCTCGATCTTCATGTGCCGAAGCACGTTCGGATTCGTCGCATCACCGTAGTACACAGGCACCCCATGGCGGGATTCGCGACGCACCGTGTCGCCGTCGAGATCCAACGCCAGATGGGGGATCTCCGTCTCACTGAGGACGCGTGCGAGGTTCCGTCCGTTCAATCCGTACCCCACGATGATGACGTGGTCCTTGATCCGGATCTGCTTACTCTCGGTCTGTAGGACGTGGGCGGTGGTCCGGCTCGGAAACCAATGCCGCAATCGCTGAACGGCCTCGACACGGCGGGCTATGTCCGGCGACCACTGCATGAGAAAGGGCGTAATGATCATCGAGAGAACCGAGACGGCGAGAAAGATCTGGTAGGGATCACCGCGCAGGAGTCCGCTCTCTTGCCCCTGTTGCGAGAGCAAGAAACTGAACTCGCCGACCTGGGCCAGCGCGATACCGGCCATGATGGCGGAGCGGGGCGGAATATCCACTGCCAAGACCGCTCCAGTCCCGGTGACGAACTTCACGATAAAAATCGTGAGCAGCAGCCCTGCGACGACCAGCGGATGGGCGATCAGTATCCGCCAATCCATCAGAATGCCGATTGAAACGAAGAAGAGGCTGTTGAAACTATCGCGAAACGGCAGCACCTCAGCCATGGCCTGATGGCTGTATTCCGATTCTGAAATGACCAGCCCGGCGATGAAGGCCCCCAGCGCCAGCGAAAGGCCGCCGAGCGAGGTGAGCCAGGCAATGCCAAGACAGAGCACGATGATCGTGAGCAGAAACAATTCGCGGCTGCGGCTGCGCACGATATGTTCCAGCAATTTCGGGACGGCATACCGGGCCGCAGCTACGACCAACCCGACGACGAGCGCCGACTCGCCCAGCGTCAGCAGAATCGAGAAGCCTGCGCTCTCGGATGGAGTCGCAAGGATCGGCGTCAAGAGCATCATCGGCACGACGGCGAGATCCTGGAACACCAGAATGCCGATCGTCGCCCGCCCGTGCAGTGAGTCGCTGTCTCCCCGCTCGGCCAAGGCTTTCAACACAATCGCGGTGCTGCTG
>JBKJWE010000105.1:0-2505 GCA_046717045.1 Nitrospiraceae bacterium
CAATCGGTCGACGCATTCTGCCGAAAAAAACGCACTGGATTCAAGCCAAATTCCCCGCACGATGGGATGGTCATTGGATCGGGCAGCCGGAAACGGAAGGCGATATACTAGGCTATGGCACGTGTGAAGACTTCTCGCCTCTTGGGGCGACCGAAGGCTCCGATACCTCGACTATCCTCACACGCGAAGACCGTCCTCCGTCGGCGTTACCTTGCCAAGAACCCCGCAGGGAAAACGATCGAATCGCCGACGCAAATGTTCTGGCGGATTGCGACCGACATTGCCAAGGCGGAACGACTGTATCCCATAGCCACTCGACTGCCCGACGCCGCGCAGCGCTTCTACGAAATGATGGCACGACTCGATTTTCTCCCCAACTCCCCGACCCTGATGAACGCAGGTCGTCGCCTCCAGCAATTGTCCGCCTGTTTCGTCCTCCCGATCGAGGATTCGCTCGACTCGATCTACGATACCGTCAAGTATCAAGCGCTCATCCACCAATCGGGCGGTGGGACCGGCTTTTCCTTCAGTCATCTACGCCCGCAGGCCGACGTGGGCGCCTCCAGCAGCGGAGTGGCCTCCGGACCGATTTCGTTCATGCGCCTCTTCAATCTATCGACTGACATCATCAAACAAGGCGGCACCAGACGCGGAGCCAACATGGGCATTCTTCGCGTCGACCATCCCGACATTCTCGACTTCATCGCCCTCAAACAGACTCCCGGTGATATGACGAACTTTAATCTATCTGTCGGGATCACCGATTCGTTCATGCGGGCGCTCGAACGCCGGCGTTCCTACGCCCTGGTAAATCCTCACGAGGGAACCGTCACGCGGAAGCTTCCGGCGAAGCAGGTGTTCGACCGTCTCGTCCGGGCCGCCTGGCCCAGTGGTGAACCGGGGGTCATTTTTTTGGACAGCATCAACCGGACCAACCCTACGCCACGGCTCGGCGCCATCGAATCCACGAACCCATGCGGCGAACAGCCGCTACTGCCCTACGAGTCCTGCACGCTCGGCTCAATCAATGTGGCACATTTTGTTTCGCGCCAGACCACGATCCCCACGATCGATTTCGACCGACTGGCTGCGACCATTCGACTGGCCGTGCGCTTCCTCGATAACGTGCTGGACCGAACCCATTTTCCCCTCTCTCACATCGAGACGGTTACGAAACGAACGAGAAAGATCGGCCTGGGTATTATGGGATTTGCCGATCTTCTGATCGATCTCAACATACCCTATGATTCTGACGCCGCTCTTGAAACTGCATCGTCTCTCATGGAGCATGTGCGATCCCATGCCCACCGGGCCTCCGCAGATTTGGCGAAGGACCGCGGCGTCTTTCCTGCCTACCGAGGAAGCCGCCTCCAGGCGCAGCGCCTCGCGCGACGACATGCCACCGTCACGACCATCGCTCCTACCGGCACGATCAGTATACTCGCAGACTGTTCGCCCGGGATCGAGCCCCTGTACGGAGTCCATGTCGTTCGCACGGTCATGGATGACGTCCAACTGGCACGTATCCACCCGGCTTTCAAACGACTCGCCGTGGCACACAGGCTCGATCTCGCGCGACTCCGCCGCGACCTCACAACCCATCCGTCTATCCAACGACTGCAATACATCCCCCAGAGCCTGCGCCGGATCTTCGTGACGGCCCATGACATCAACTCAGAGCACCACGTACGCATGCAAGCCGTCTTTCAACGATTCAGCGATAGCGGCGTGTCCAAAACGATCAATCTACCGGCTGCGGCCACCGCCGCCGACGTGGCCCGCGCCTTCTTGCTCGCCTACCAACTCGGCTGCAAGGGCGTGACCGTGTTCCGCTCCGGCAGTCCCGGACAGCAAGTCCTCTCCTGCGCAAAGACGCAGACCTGTTAGTGGTATGCACACTCCGGCGAAATTGTTCGACAAAATTGACAGTGTCCGGAGATGATGATAAGTAGATTCACAGATATGTGTTCGCCCTGTCGGATTGCGCCGTAGGAGGGGGAAGATGGCTCGCCAACCAGAACCGGACTTGGAATTCACAGAAGAAGAACTCGATGAGACCATGTCGACCAGACCAAGCTCTCCAATGAATCCGAGAAAAAAATCCAGAAGTGGACGCTCGATCCTCTGGGTCCTATTGCTCGCACTCGTTGGCGGCATCGCCTACGTGGCGATGGAACCTGAGATGCTTAATGAATGGCTGCGTCCCTACTTGGGAGAGACCACGCCACCAACTCACTCACCGGTGGCCATGAAACCCAGGACGGTGCCTCCGGCACCTGCAGCACCGGCACCTGCGCCACCGGCACCTGAATCCGCACCTGTACCCAGCGACGTAGCCCCGACGACTCCGGCACTAGTCGCATCTGCGTCAACCCCAACAACTCCGGCTCCCCCGATACCCACCCCTGTGCCAGCATCACCGACGAGACCGAATCCGGCTCCAGTCGCGGCAGCCCCAAAGCCCGCCGCGGCGATTCTTTCGCCAATGTTCGCTGAAGGTCAAAA
>JBKJWE010000106.1:0-2955 GCA_046717045.1 Nitrospiraceae bacterium
GCATCGAGATCGGCCACCGCCTCCTGGAATCGGAGTTGCGACGGCAGGGCATGGCTGTGGCCCAGATGTTGAAATCGGCTGAACTGTTGGCCGCGGCCCGTCATTCGGGCTTCGACAGCATCGATGAATTAGCCGCAGCAGTAGGATTTGGTCATGCCTCGGCGGCTCATGTGATTGGGCAGTTGGCGACAGCAAAATCTGGATCGGAGCCTCGTGTGCCGGAGCGTGAGTCGGCGCGGAAGCCGGTGACGGGGAAGACCGACGAGACCGGGGTGCAGGTGAAGGGTTCGCGTGATCTCCTGATGCAACTGTCGCGCTGCTGTCATCCGGTTCCGGGCGACAGGATTCTTGGATACATCACCCGTGGGCGTGGTCTGACCATTCATACCGTCGATTGTCCGAATCTCGAAGCGCTCGATTACGATCGAGAACGGTTGGTCGAAGTGGAGTGGGATTCGGCCACACCCAGTACGCACGCGGTGAAGGTATCGGTGCTGGCCGTCGATAAGACCGGCGTGCTGGCAAATGTCTCCTCCGCCATCGCGGAATGTCATGCCAACATTAGCCGGGCGGAGATCGCCACGCGCGAAGATCAAAAAGCCGTGCTGGATTTCGTGGTAGAAGTTTCCGACACCCACCACCTGGCCCAGGTCCTGAAAGCCGTGGAGGGCGTGGACGGAGTGATTACGGCCAAGCGCGTGCGAGCCTGGCAGGACAAGTGATGACGGTCTTCCCTATTCAATCATCTACCTCCTGAGCTTTGCGGTAGGTCGAGACGGACACAATCCGGGGTCAGTTGAGTCGTGAAAGTGAAGGCTTCGCGATGAGTAAGCCGCGACGATCGCTCGTTGAGCGGGTGCAGGTGTACCTGTGGGGAGGGTCCGAGAACTGAGCGCGTTATGGCGGTGAAAACTGCAGTTTCATTCCTCTCTCAACTCTGAATCCTTCGGCCGCTCCTCCAGCGAGTTCTAACACATACGTGGCATCGTCGTTTGGGCGGTATTGCGGGCAGCTGTCGTCGGTTCTCGCGCAGATGGGCACGTTCCGTTCGATATGGATGACCCGCTTTTTCTCATCCATCCAGATGATATCGAGCGGGATTTTTGTGTTCTTCATCCAAAACGTCCAGGGTCCCGCCTGTGAGAAGGTAAAGAGCATCCCACGGTTCTTCTCCAAGTGCTCCCGGTACATCAGCCCATCCGCCCGTTTTTTTACGGTGTCGGCAATCTCTGCATGGATTAGGGTTCCGCCGGGGAGTGTGATGGGAATCAGTCCGGGAAGAGAGGGATCGGTGCCCGCCTGGGTGCAGGACGGGAAGGATATCAGGAGGCTAAAAAGGAGGACCAGTGGCCGTCGCACAAGGGCATCCTAACGGTCATCTAAGAGCGAGTCAAGATGTCGTCTGGGGCTAGAGGCGGGGGACGTGGGGTTCGCCAGCCTTGCAATCGCGTCAATGCCTGTGCGATCCTCGTGCAATATCAGCCAGGAGGCGGGTATGAAAGAAGTTCGGAAAGTGCACTATGTGAAAGGCGTGTTTGTGTGCCCGAAGTGCCGGCAGTCGTACGTCCAGGAAAAGTGGATCGAAGAATGGCGCGTGCGATGCCATCGATGCGACCATCGCGGATCGTTGACAGAAGTGTCTGTGGAAGAGCGCATGGAAGAGGAAACGTTTCGTCGGTGAACCAGTGCCAATCCCGCGTGCCACGCGCTGATCTCCGTGGGTTCATGGTCTCCGCTCCCACCTCTATTCTACGACATCTCGTTATCGGTTCCCTGCATGTCTGTCTCCTGCTGTCTTCGCTTACTACTGGTTTAAATACGGCGTTCGCGGAAGAGTCGGCTCTCAATACCGTCAAAGTCCTCGTGGCGTATCATTCGCTGTCCGGCAATACCGAACGGATGGCCGAAGCTGTTGCCGAGGGTGCGAAAAGCCTTTCGGGGACGGTTGTGCTCATGAAACGAGTGGGGCAGGTGACGGCGGACGATCTCTTCACGTCCGACGCCGTGATCGTCGGATCTCCGGTCTACTGGTCCAACATGTCGGGAGAGGTGAAAACGTTTTTCGATAACTGGCAGTTCAAATTCGGCGTCTATCCCGAGTTCAAGATGAAGAACAAGATCGGCGCGGCTTTCGCCACCGGCGGCCAGGTCTCGAGCGGAAAAGAAGTCACGATGTTGACGATTCTGGCGGCGATGCTGGGAAATCAGATGATCGTCGTAGGTGGAGGCGGCGCGTTTGGCGCCTCGGCGACGACAGAGGGCGAAAGTCTAGGGATCGGCAACAAAGAACTGGCCGACGCTCAAGCCCTTGGTCGGCGCGTCTCGGAAGTGGCCCTCACGTTCAAATCAAACTCGCCCAAGTAGTCGCACAAGCGCGCACTTCGTACACAAGCTCAATTTGGCCTTTTTAGTGTAGAGGTGACTGCCGACTCTGTATTGCATGACCGGCTGTGGGATCTAATGGTGGGGCATAGCCGATGGGGAATCTACGCTTCGATAGAATTGGAACAGGACACGTGGTGTTCGCTCGCGGCGATTTCGACGAACTCGTGAATGCTCTTTGAGCAGCGGCCGCAGCAGCCGGAATCTTTCAGGCCGAATTTATTCTTCAACTGGCAGGGCATGACGAGACCGGCTCGCCCGGCTTCGCGCACATCGGATTCGGTAATTCCCTTACAGAGGCAGAGGTACATAGCCTGTACTCCTTCGTGATCGGGATCGGCGCCCCATTCGCTGAAACGATTTTGATAACTGTTATCAATATACAGATATGACCCGGTCCGTGTCAAGAGGAAGTTTCTACCTGAACGAGGGCTGATCGAAGAAGAAGCTTGGCTTGAGGCGAGCCGCACAACTCATTGTTCTCACAACGTCTGTTCAAGTTGGTCGACCATTTCGCGGATCGTATCTAAGCCCGATTGCCAAAAAGATTCTGAGGCCATGTCGATCCCCACC
>JBKJWE010000107.1:0-4029 GCA_046717045.1 Nitrospiraceae bacterium
GGCCAATAAACCATCTGAGAATCTCAACATCGTCATTGTCGGCCACGTGGACCACGGCAAGTCCACGTTGCTGGGACGGCTCTATGCTGATACGGGGTCCTTGCCGGACGGCAAGCTTGAAAAGGTCCAGGCCATTTGTCGCCAGCAGGGCAAAGAGTTCGAGTACGCCTTTTTGTTCGATACCTTTCTGGAAGAACAGGAACAGGGGATCACGATCGATACGGCGCGAACATTCTTCATTTGGAAGAGCCGGCAATACATCATCATCGATGCGCCTGGGCACAAAGAATTTTTGAAAAACATGATCTCCGGCGCCGCGCGGGCCGAGGCCGCGCTGCTCCTCATCGATGCGTTGGAAGGCGTCAAGGAGCAATCCAAGAAACACGGGTATCTGCTCTCGCTCTTGGGCGTACGGCAGTTTGCCGTGGTTGTGAACAAGATGGATCTTGTCGGCTACCGTCAGGATGTCTTTGATGGGATCGAGAAGGAGTATCGGGACTTTCTCGGTCAATTCAATGCGGTGCCGGAGCGTATCATTCCTGTCAGTGCCAAGTTGGGCGACAACATCGCCGGCCGAAGTCAGGCGATGCCGTGGTACAACGGTCCGACGGTGCTGGAGACCTTGAGCCTGTTTCAGAAGGAAGCCGTCGGGGCTGAGCAAGCGCTTCGGTTTCCGGTGCAAGACGTGTACAAATTCGACACACGTCGGATTATTGCCGGGCGTGTCGCGGCCGGGCGACTCAAGATCGGCGATCATCTCGTCTTCTCTCCTTCCAATAAACGCGCCAACATCAGATCGGTGGAGGCGTTCAACGTCGAGCCCCAGCCGACCGACGGGGCAGCGGGGCAGTCGGTTGGGATCACGCTCGATGAGCAGATCTTTGTGGAGCGGGGCGAAGTCGCGACGCACCAAGACCACTTGCCGATGGTCTCAACAGCCTTCCGTGCCAATCTCTTTTGGTTGGGTCGTCGACCGCTGGAGCGTGGACGCAAGTATCTCCTGCGCATCGCGACGAAAGAGGTCGACTGTGAAGTCGTGGCGATCCATCGCATCATCGACACGATGGATTTGGCGCAACAGCAAGGCAGCGCCTCAGTCGGACGGAATCAGGTGGCGGAGCTCACGCTGCGGGCGAAGACACCAGTGGCATTCGATCTCTCTGCCTCGTTCGAGTCGACCGGTCGGTTTGTTCTCGTTGACGAGTATGATATCGCCGGCGGGGGCATTATCACTGAGTTGGTCCACGACGATCAGGAGTTTCTTCGCGATGAAGCCCGTCGTCGAGACTTTGCCTGGGTGAAGGGCGAGGTGGGGATCGAGGAACGAGCGCAACAGTTTGGCCATCGCGCTGCCATTGTGCTCGTCACGGGCGGCCGGCACACCGGCAAGTCTTTCTTGGCCAGAAAATTGGAAGCTAGGCTTGTCGCCGACGGCCGGCATGCCTATCTGCTCGATGGAGAAAATCTTCGCCGCGGGCTTGATGCAGACTTGTCCGAACAAGCACGTGGTCAGACTGACGAGATGGCGAGGCGCTACGGCGAAGTTGCGCGTCTCCTGATCGACACCGGCCTGATCGTTGTCTCCACCTCGAATCCGTTCGGTCTGGCATTCCAGCAGGCCACCCAAGCTATTCGCACGCTCGTCCATCCGGCCCCCGTCATTGCCGTCCATATGAGCAAGGTTCCGGAAGAGCCGCCGCCGAACACCGATATCGTGCTGTCCGGTCCGACGGATTTCGAAGCGGCTACCAGGCGGATCTTAGACGAGCTGAAGCGTCGAGGGGTCCTAGCCCAGGCAATCGGGACGAAACCGACATTCCAATACTCCATCTAGATGGGGTGTCGGCTGCTTCAGGCGAAGTGCTCTGGAGAAACCACTCTGGACCGTTGTAAGGATATGGTCTTCCCACTTCCAGGTGGTTTGACTCTCCAGAAACCCCTGTGTTACCGTACTTTCTCTCGAAATCCCTGTAATTGGATAAAGTACGAAACGATGCCTCCTGAAAAGGATCTGAAAGCCATTCTCGGCAAGCTCCGGTACTCCGACGACGCCAAGGTCGTCCAGCAGATTACAGAGCAAATGCGGCAGGTTCAGGCCCGCATGGCCGGGATCAAACACAAGCTGGTCGTAATGAGCGGTAAGGGCGGGGTCGGCAAGAGTATGACGACCGTCAACCTCGCGTTGGCGTTCGCGCGCCAAGGGACGAAGGTAGGGCTGCTCGATGTGGATCTTAATGGTCCTTGTGTTCCACGCATGTTGGGTTTGCACGGGCAATCATTGACTATGACACCGGAGGGGGCGATTCCTCCTTTAGGTCCGTTAGGCGTTAAAGTCGCCTCGATGGATTTTTTCCTCGGAGCCGCCTCGCCGGTACGCTGGAAAGGTCCGATGGATGTCAGCCCGGTCTGGTTGGGCCTGATGGAAATGAACGTGATTCGAGAGTTTCTGGCCGATGTGGCCTGGGGCGAATTGGACTACTTACTGGCCGACTTGCCGCCTGGTGCGGCGGCTGATAAGCCGCCGGTCATCGCCGGCTTTATTCCGGACCTCGCCGGTGCAATCGTGGTGACCACGCCGTCCGAAGTGGCTTCCGATGTCGTTCAGAAGTCTGTGACCTATGCTCGCGATATGGGGATCAAGGTCCTCGGCATCGTCGAGAACATGAGCGAATATCGGTGCCCTTCTTGTGGCGAGCTCAATGAATTGTTCGAGGGCAATACCGAGGCCATGTGCGAGGCGCTTGATCTGCCGCTGCTCGGACGGATTCCGTTCGATCGGAAGCTGGCCCGGAGCTTCGACAAGGGCGAACCCCTGCTGGATGACACCTATCCGACCATCCAGCGGTATCAAGAGATTGCCGGACGGATCAGAACCTTGCTCGACTACAAGAAAGTGCTGGCCGACAAATTGTGATGCGACGCACCCGAGAGGAGACGCCATGAAATTCGTGTGCCTCAACTGCGAAACCTACATGAACTTCGAGAAGGTCGAGAAGCCTGGCGAAGGGTCGCTTGGGGTCTTCTTTGGCTGTCCGTCTTGTAACGCGAAGTTCTCGATGGTCACAAATCCAGGGGAAACCCAGATGGTCAGCTCCCTCGGCGTCCAATTGGGTGGCCGGACTGTGGCGGCCGAGCCGTTCGAAATGACCCGTGGCACATTGAAGGACGAAGCCCTCGCCGGGTCTGGCCAGATGGCCGCTTATTTGAATGAGAAAATTCAGGGTGGGCAACCAGCCGCTGTCGAGCCTGCTTCTGCGGCGAAAGCCGGTGACAAGCCTAGTGGCGGATGTCCGTTCTCCGCCATGGTGGCGGAGATGGGACTGACCAACTCTGGTAAACCCGCGAACGGCAGTCCGGCGGTATCCGAGTTCACCTGGTCCCCCGATGCGAAGGAAAAACTGGATCGGCTCCCCTCGTTTGTGAAGCCGATGGTGCAGAGCAGCGTCGAGGCCTTTGCCCGCGAGCAAGGGTATAAGACGATTACGTTGCAGGTCATGGATGATTCCAAGGGGGAGTCCGGCAATGGAATGGCTTGGACCAGCGAAGCCGAGCAGCGATTGGAGAATATCCCTGACTTCATCCGTCCGATGGCGCGGAAAGAAATCGAACGGGTGGCGAAGGAACGGGGTCTCGCGACCATCACGGCGCAAGTCATGGATGAAACGAAAGAGAAGTTCCTGAAGTTTATGTAAGACAACCAGATATAGTGTAGTTTGTCCAAGGCCCATCCGGCTTGCCGGATGGGCCTTTCCATTCAGCCAAATCGGACGGCCGGGTATGCCATGATCGATCGTCAACTCCCACAAAGATGGTTTCTGGTCCTGCTGATCTTCTGTTCTACCCTGTTCGCCCTTTGCTCCATTCCGTTGTATGCGCAGCAGGGAGATGCCGTAGCCGAGCAAATGGTTGGCCACGATCACCATGCGAGCATATCTGTGGGCGACTTGTGGGAAGGTTCCGTGGCGGGGATCGCCTATTCAGAACGCAATCATCACATTGCCGGCTGGGCCGTTGTGCTCATGGGCCTTG
>JBKJWE010000108.1:0-3374 GCA_046717045.1 Nitrospiraceae bacterium
ATCTCTGCTGGGATAGATCGCCTCACCTACGAACAGGCGCTCTATCGCCAATTGCGCATCGTGAATCCTTCACCGTTCTCAGGCCTCTTGCACTTCGACGATGTCACCGTGATCAGTTGCTCACCGGAACGATTGGTCCGTCTTGCGGACCGGCAGGCTTCAACCAGACCGATCGCCGGGACCAGACCTCGCGGGCACAACGCAGCAGACGATCACCGCCTCGTTGAGGAATTGCTT
Organism: Nitrospiraceae bacterium; assembly: GCA_046717045.1. GTDB lineage: Bacteria > Nitrospirota > Nitrospiria > Nitrospirales > Nitrospiraceae > JBKJWE01. The sequence goes on from JBKJWE010000108.1 coordinate 238, forward strand.
GGCAATGAGAAGGAACGGGCGGAACACCTGATGCTTGTCGACCTGGAACGCAATGATTTGGGACGCGTCTGTGAATTCGGTTCCGTTCGAGTTGATGAGTTCATGACGATCGAGCAATATTCACATGTGAGCCACATCGTCTCGAACGTCAGCGGGATCTTGCGGCAGGACGCCACGGCCTTTGACTTAATCAAAGCCATGTTCCCCGGCGGCACCATCACCGGCGTCCCAAAGATCCGCTGCATGGAGATTATCGAGGAACTGGAACCGGTTCGGCGCGGATTGTACACAGGGTCGTTCGGCTATCTGGGCTGGAACGGCGATCTCGATCTGAACATTGTGATCCGCACGCTGGTCTTGCAGGGCGGCACCGGCTATCTGCAAGTGGGCGCTGGGATCGTAGCCGACTCCGACCCTGCCAGAGAATACGAAGAGACCTTGCACAAGGCCCAGGCGTTCTTCAGTGCGCTGCAAACAGTCTAGCCATGTGGATTTATCTGAATGATCGGTTCGTACAAGACAAAGAAGCCGTCGTTTCCGTGTTCGACCACGGCTTTCTCTATGGCGACGGCGTCTATGAAACGATCCGTTCCTACGGACGTAAGATCTTCATGCGCGACCAGCATCTGGCCCGGCTGAAGCGTTCGGCAGATTCCATCGGATTGCGCATCCCGATCTCGAATGACCGATGGCCAGTGCTGCTCCATGAAGCGATGACGCGCAATGACGTCGGCCACGACAGCGCCGACGCCTTCATTCGGATTACCATCTCACGCGGGACCGGAGATATTGGACTCGATCCTGCACTCTGCCCCACCCCTACCGTTGTGATCATGACCAAGGTGCTCAAATCACCCTCACCGCAACTCTATCAAGAAGGCGTCAGCCTCATCACCGCCAAGACCAGACGCAATCTCCCAAGTGCGCTGGATCCCAGGATCAAAGCCACCAACTTTCTCAACAATATCTTGGCGAAACGGGAAGCCGTCGCAGCCGGGGCGTTCGATAGCATCCTGCTGAATGGGGAATTACACCTTACAGAATGTACCGTCAGCAATTTGTTTTTCGTCCAGGCCGGTCGGCTCTGCACTCCTTCGCTGGCCTGCGGGATTCTCGACGGCATTACCCGCGACATCGTGCTCAGCCTGGCGCATGACGTTCAGATCCCGGTGGAGGAAGGAAAATTTGATCTGGCGGCACTCACCCGGGCCGATGAATGCTTCATGACCAATACGAGCATGGAGGTCATGCCGGTAATCTCGGTGGACAGCAGAATGGTGGGAAACGGAAGACCCGGTCCTATGACTTGCCGCCTCCATGAACTGTTCGTGGCCAGTCGGCGCCGTTTTTCGGAGCCGTAGCGGCTTAGCGCTTCTGCCACCCCCTTGTTTTCATGTGGTCTTTCTGTCCCCTGCCAGGCACAGGACCTGCTATTTCTTGACAGTCAGCAGCAGGCTGGTATCGTTGGAGCCATGCAAATACACACAGATAATCCCCTCCTCTGCCACGTCACCGCCGGCATCACTGCGATTGCGGTCTGGGGCCTCAGCGGGTTGGCGATGCCAGTGAGGGACGCCGCGGCAGAGATCTATCAGTACATTGGACCGAATGGATCTATTTCGCTGACCAACGTGCCATCCGATGGACGGTATCGCAGGCTCGAACTTGAATCCAACCGTTTGCATTCGATACTCACCGAACGTGAACTCGAACCGGTGATCAAGCGATACTCGTCAGAGCATCGGTTGCATCCAGCCCTCATTCGAGCCGTGATCAAGGCGGAATCGAATTTCGATCCGAGAGCAGTGTCGAGAGCGGGCGCCATCGGCCTGATGCAGTTGATGCCGCAAACCGCAGCGCGGATGGACGTGCGCGACATGTATGATCCCGACGACAACGTGGGGGGAGGCACGAAGTACTTACGCCAACTCTTGGATCGCTTCCGCGGCAACCTTCCGTTAGCGCTAGCGGCCTACAATGCGGGTGAAAACATCGTGGATCGGTATCAAGCCCTGCCGCCAATCGACGAAACCAGACAGTACGTGAAAAAAGTCCTGAAGTACTATCGGACCTTCCTCGTCCGCGACGGCGTGATTCTCGAACGTCCCATCAGCCAGCCCGTCCCCGCAACGCCAGCAGCAATCCCCTCGATTTCCGAGGTGTCTTCCCAGTAACGCCTTCTTCCCCACTCGACACACGACTGTGCTGTTGCCAACCCAGGCGCTTTGCTTGTGGGAAATCCGAGCGGTAGTGAGCGCCGACGCTGTTCTCCCGCCACAACGCCGCTTCCGCCACACATTGCGCGACCTGCACCATATTCTTAACTTCGAGTGCCGCACGATTTGAAAACGGCTGCCCCACCAACTGCGCCCACCGCGAGAGTTGCGCGCAGGCTCGGATCAGCGATTCTCCCGAACGAATGACACCGACTTGGCCCCACATCGTCCGCCTCAACGAACTGCGCATCTTTTCCGCATCCTCAAGGTGGCCGAACTGTCCAGCCTTGATGACGGCTTCCTGCAAGGCGAGCGTCGGCACCTCCCGCCGATTCGCATAGGCCGTGGCGGCTGTGGCCGCACGTGCACCGAATACCAAGCCTTCAAGCAACGAATTGCTCGCCAGTCGATTGGCCCCATGCACCCCGCTGCAGGCCACCTCTCCCGCGGCAAACAGACCGGGCACCGAAGTCGCCCCATTCAGATCAGTCCAAACTCCGCCCATCATGTAGTGCGCGCTTGGTGATACGGGAATCCATTCCTCGGTGATATCGATGTCGTAACGCAGGCAGGTCGCATAAATAGTCGGGAACCGCCGCTTGATAAATTCCGCGCCCAGCTGCGTGACATCGAGGTACACATGGCGCGCCTTCGTCGCGGCCATCTCGGCCCAGATCGCGCGTGAAACAATATCACGCGGTGCCAAGGCCCCCATCGGATGGTAGCGGTGCATGAAGAGCGCACCTTTGCTGTTCCGGAGTTGCGCACCCTCCCCGCGCATCGCTTCCGAGAGCAGAAACGGTGGGCTTGACGGCAGATAGAGGGCCGTGGGATGAAACTGAACAAACTCCATATCTTGAAGGACCGCACCAGCCCGTAACGCCATGGCCATGCCGTCGCCGGTTGCGTTTGGAGGGTTGG
>JBKJWE010000109.1:0-3384 GCA_046717045.1 Nitrospiraceae bacterium
GGTTTGAGAGGCGCTTCATTGAGTCGACCAGTAGACGGATGGAGATCCGCCGATCCCCCATCAGCATACTCGCAAGTACGGTTGCGGACGCCCGATCTCTGGCAAATTTGGGCTCAATGGAGAAAGCACCCAGGTATCGTGTGCTTAAAGTATGTCCTTTAGTTTTCGTAGCCGGCCCGCCGGAGGGCGGTAAAGGGGGTGAACCTGGCCCCACCTCACCCCCTTCTCCACCTATTCCGGCTTTCACCGGCCCAGCTGCGAAAACTGTCGCGCCAGTCGCACTGCTGCGTATTACTTGTACTGCGATGCGGCTTTGTCCAACGCCTTCTTCATCGAACTCCACGCCGAGTCCACGCCGGCCTGCATGTGTTGCCACGCCAATTCATTGGCTGCATGCAGTTCCTGCAATTTCGCAAAGGCGAGATCGCGTTCGTCGCGCATCGCCTTGACCTGCCTGTCGTACGCGGCTCCTGTCTCTGCGCTCAGTCGCAGGTTTTTGTTGGTCAGCTGGTCCACCGCTGCGTCCCACTTCTTGATCTCGGATTCCATCGTCGCTAAATACTCTTCTTTCGTGCTCACGGTCCATCTCCGTTTGTTGACACTCTTCGCGGCAACGTGCTCAGCGAATCATGAGGCCCCGTACATGATCGACCGAACGAGTTGGTCGAACGACCGGAAGATGTGCCGAATCGCCGCTCTCATTTGAACTTGTTAGCATCGCCGGTGATACTCGTCTGTGCGATGCCGAGCTTAGCGCGACATATTACGAGTGAAGTGATCGTCTGGTTCGAGTTTGTTACGCAGGCGTGACTTCGACATATTTACCGTCCTCGCGTAGGGTAAGAGGAATTGGCACGCGGCGGGAACCCGTCGTCCGACCGAGGTGGAGTCTGCATCAGCGCCCCATTGTTGTCTACGGCGAGGGTCAAGATCCTGGGTGTCGCTTTTATTTTGTGTGCGCGCAACACTTCGCCAGTTGTAGGGTGATACTGAGGAACGGAAAAGCCCCGACAGCCTCGTGCGCCTGCGGAATGTGTCATGGCCGCGTCGAGAGCGCCCAGGTTGCGCCGTTGCAGCTTTGGGTTGGATTCCAAGTAGCTACTTCGCGCCAACCAGCTCCAATGCCGCAATATTGGAACGAATCCGCCGATGAAGACCAGTTGTGCTGGCTGGCTAATCCTCGAATGGTCTTGCCTGCATCGAGCAGTTGGCAGCAACCAGGCAAATGAAATGGCGGCACTCGATCAGTGCACGACATACTCCTACTAGCCGCGTCCGCTCAGGTTTGGGCGGTTGTTAATCTTCACGTCGCGGTAATTTTCACGTCGTGGCCATACGCCTGTCAGCACACAATCGTGGCTGCCTAGAGTTTTTCAACTCGTCACTGAACGTGAATCACGTGAATACCCCTATCTCATTACATTGGCCGCAGCATGATGCAATCCATTTTTGTCTTCTTTCCACATCCACTTTCGCGATTTCAAGTCTTAAGTCTGGTGGCATCCGCGATGGCACTGTGTGGCACTGCTGGGTCAGCGAATGCCCAGAACGACTCGTGCGAAGAACGTGCCGGGATAACGCGATCAATTGCCGAACTTCGAGATTCTGGGATGACGCACACGCAACTGGAACAGAGAGTCGATCAACAGTTGGGTAAGCGCAACCAAAGTCCGGAAGCCATATTTATGCGAAAGACAATCCTGCTTGCATACAACGATTTTCCGCGCAAGTCGCCGTCCAAGATGCAGGACTTGGCTTTAGCCGGTTGTATGTTGCAAAACCCTTCGATGAACTGAATTAGCCGTCGATGAGTTATTGAATTGCCCGTCAGGTTGACCCGCCTTGTACATTCGCGGCCTGCCGAAGTGCGCGGCTGCTTGGCCGGGTACAGGGTACGGCGCGAAGTCAGTGACGTGCCCGCGTCACTGCTGCCATGATCAGCGAGGGTTCGACGATCTCCGGAGCGTACGCGTGCCGCGCCTTCGTGTACATCCCGGTGATCTTGCGGACATAAAGGCGGGTTTCCGAATACGGCGGGATGCCCCGGTACTTCTCGACGGCCCGCTCGCCGGCGTTGTAGGCAGCCAGCACGAGCGCCACGTCACCCTTGAAGAACGCAAGCAGCCAGCGCAGGTAGGCCAGGCCGCCGTTGATGTTGTCCACCGGGTTAAACACGCGCTTGACCCCGAATCGCCGGGCGGTTTCCGGTATCAGCTGCATCAGCCCTTGCGCATTCTTGGGTGACACGGCGTTCGGTTTGAAAGCCGATTCGGCTGAAATCACTGCCAGCGCCAACTTCGGGTCGACCCCGTAACGCGGTGCAAGATCATAGACAAGCTGCTTGATCTGCGGCGGCACGCCTGCCGGGTCTTCGAGGGGCGGCGAATGATCGGCGACGACGGGGGCAGTGTCCTCTTCGGCGACAGGGGCGGTGTCCTCGTCGGCGGCTGCGAGCGGCAGATCGGGTCTCAGGCATGCGGGCAACTGCAGCTCCGGCTGCTCGTGAAAATACGGCAGCACCTTCGCCGCCTGCGCATGACCCTGTTCGGCGGCCATCGCGAAAAGCGCGGCCGCGAGCCCGTCATTACGCGGCACGCCGCGCCCGTTTGCGAAGAGCCAGCCGAGATTGAACTGGGCCTGCGCATGCCCCTGCCTGGCGGCGTTGCAATAAATCACGTAGGCCTTGTCGAGATCTCGCGGCACGCCTTCGCCGTGCTCGTATCTGACAGCAAGTGCGGTCTGCACGACGGGGTCACTTTGGTCGGCAGCCAATTGGAGTGCCGGCGTGGTCGAGCCCGTGACAGCGGCCGCCGCCCAGTTGACCCCGCAACCGAGCAGCATTATTGCGGAGATCTGTCGCAGGCGCTGTGACGGTCTGTTCCGGTTTTTCATTGACCCTCCGGGCCAAGCGGCCCCTTTCCTTTGTATACCATGAATTCTAGGTTGCAGGAAGGCAACGAAACAGGGCAATAAATCCGTAAGAATTTCGCACTCGAGGATCGACCGGGAGTGGCGGCCGTGGAATTCGTCGTAGGCACGAAGACGGCACCTGACCGGCGCACACGGGTTTTGAGCGGGAGATGACAAGCAATGCCTTGGATATATGCAGCAACTCGCCGCGGAATGATTCCGATGTTCGTGATCTTAATCGTAATCGGTGCGCTCCTCGAACCTATCGGCTGATCCGCGAACGAGAGAATTCCAGGTACAACGGATATCGGTGGGCCAGTAATGTAACCGAGGTTCCAGGGCCCAGCCCGCTTGCTGCCGTCGAGGCTGGTAATGCTGTGAGGCTGCAATCGCTCGGAAGTATTCCCGAAGCGAGCTGCGCATTTGCATTCGTCAACGAAGCGCCAAACAGCAGCACGATCATCATCTCGACTC
>JBKJWE010000110.1:0-3721 GCA_046717045.1 Nitrospiraceae bacterium
GACTTGCGCGCCTCATTGCCGCCGGCTTTCGCGTTCCGCCCGGACTCTGCGTCACCACGGCCGCCTACGCGGACTTTCTTGAGGATGCGGGTATTGAGTGCGATTCCGAATGGCGCATGGCGATCCGGACATCGAAAGACGATCGCGGGGGGCAACTGGAGCGCATTCGTTCAAAGATCCACGCGCATTTGTGGCCGAAAGACTGGATCAGCCTGCTGCATACGGAGGTGACTCGCCTTGGATTCGAGGCCCCGGTGCTCTGGGCGGTGCGTTCCTCCGCCACGAATGAAGACCAGGCGCAGGCGAGTTTTGCGGGAGTGTACCCCACACGTCTGGGCGTGCCGCTGCATGACATCAGTCGGGCAGTTCAGGATCTCTGGGCCTCGATTTGGGACGGACGAGGGTTCGTCTATTGTAGGAGGTCCGAATCGACGGTTCCTCCCTCCATGGCGGTCGTGATTCAACCGATGCTCGATGCGCAGGTGGCCGGCGTGGCCTATTCAATCCATCCGGTGACCGGCCGCTCGAACCAGGTGGTCGTGAATGCGGTACCGGGATTGGCCGCCTTCCTCGTCGATGGAACGGTCACGCCGGATCAGTATGTGGTTCGACAGGATGCGGCGGCCGACCGGTTCACGATTCTCAACCGGGACATCGCGGCAAAACGCAGAGCGCTGCGATTGGGTCCGACCGGCGTACAGGAGGAACGGTTGTCACCGGATCGCGAGGTCCGCTCGACCCTGACGGACGACGAATTGATCGAACTCGCCTGCCTGACCAAACGTGTCGAGCAGGCCCTCGGACATCCGGTCGACATCGAGTGGGCCATTGATAAGCAGGGGATCTGGCTGCTTCAGGCCAGACCCGTGACCGTCGTGCCGCAGTCGGTCGCCTTCACCAACGACGAATGCGAATGGTCAAGGGCCAATTTCAAAGAGACCATGCCCGAGGTGCCGAGTCCGATGGGGCTCTCGTTCCTCGAGCACTTTATGGACGCCTACATTGTCTCGCACTATCGCCGGCTGGGCTGCCAAATTCCCAAGGGGCTCTCGTCGGTTCGTGTCTGGTATGGACGGCCGTATTTGAACGGTTCCCTCTTTCACAATCTCGTGGGGCAATTGCGGGGTGATCCGTCTTTGAACGTCGAACAGATGGGTGGAGAGCACGTGCGCACCCCGCCTCCGGTAACACAGTTAGGCTGGTTCGCCTATGTCCGCGCCGGCTGGCTTATGCTGCGCGAACTAAACCGAGTGGCCAAATCGGGGCCCGCATGGTTCGCAGAGATGAAGCAACTGGCCTCGACCTATCAACAGGACCGCATCCGAGATTATTCGCGAGACGAGTTGGCTGCGCATCTCGATCGGCTGGGCCCATGGCTCGCCAGCCGCGAGGTGACTTTTGGCATCGCGGGAGGAGTGGGGCAATGTTTGCAAGCCTTCACCCTGCTGCTGCCTCGCTGGCTTGGAGAGGATTGGAGAAGCCTCCTCAATGCCGCGCTGCAAGGACAGGGGACTGTCATCAGCGCCCAACAGATTGTGCGATTGGCTGAGCTGGTTCAGATCGCACGACAGGATGACAACCTGTCTCGCGCATTACTGAGGGAAGAGTTAGGTCTCACTTCCTGCCGGGGACAATTCAAGGGCTCAATGTTTCTTGCCGCCTTCGATCGATATCTTGAAGATTATGGACATCGAGGGGTGGGTGAATCGGACGTGATGTCTCCTCGATTTGCCGATCAGCCTGATCCCCTGTTCAGTGTGATTCGAGTGCAGCTTCGAGGACCTGCGTCATGCCCGGATGACATTCTGGCGCGTCAGCGGGACAGGAGAACCGCAGCGATGGCGACCATCCGTGCCCGTTGCGGCCGGCGAATGGATCGATGGGTTATCTTTCAATGGTGGTATCGGCGGCTGTGCCGCTTTTTCGCGCTGCGCGAAGCGAATCGGCACCATTTAATGTATTACTCCACGGCAGCGAGAAATCTGCTGCTTCGGCTCGGCGACCGTCTCGTGGAAGAAGGGCTGTTCACCGACAGGGAGGATATCTTCTTTCTTACGCTGGAGGAGCGACAAGGGGTGACCGCCAAAAATTCTCGTGATTGGTCGGCGATCGTCAGGACTCGCCGTGCGGATCGAGACCGATGGCTGAGCCTGCACGTTCCTGACACGATTCGGGTTTGGGAGGAAGCGTCTCACGGGGAGGCGCCGCCGTCTGAACCGCCCGATGGCGTCCTTCGAGGTATTCCGATCAGCTCGGGTCTGGTCAGCGGCCCCGTGCGGCATGTGCGCTCGACGGCCGATTGGAGCAAGGTCGTAGCCGGCGATATCATCGTCGCTCCGGTCATCGATCCTGGCATGGCTCCGCTGTTCGGTATCGCCGCCGGATTAGTCGTCGAGATGGGCGGGACGTTGTCACACGGAGCGATCATCGCGCGCGAATATGGATTGCCTGCCGTCGCAAATGTGTCCGGCGTTACCACCAGGCTCAAGGAATGCGATCGAGTCACCTTGGATGCGGAGCGAGGAGAGATCGTCGTCCACGAGCGGGCTCGAGACTAGTTCGTCATATCCCCAATGTGATGGATGACGGCAAAACGAACATCATCCATGGCTCGGGCCAGAATCACTCCGTCACAACTCTTTCGCCCAAAATAAACGCTCCATGTCCGCCCCTCGTTGGAGGAGCACCGCCCGGATCGCGAAAGATGCCGAAGTTGTAGCTATAGCTGAGCTCTATCTGGGATTTCCAGGGCGCTCCGGTCACGAGGCCTCCGCCAAGAGCCGGAAGCGAATCGGTCGAATTCTTGATTCCTTGGGAAGTGAACCGAGGCCGCTCGACGAGGCCGTAGGTCGCCGTCATATAGGGATAGAGGAAAAACAGCGCCTCATATCGATATGTGACACTCGCAATGGCGTAGCGTCGAGGGAACAGTTCGTTGAACTGCACGCCGGGCATGGTAGGCAGCGATATGGCTTCCCACTCGAATCCGGTGGGCCGGCCCGGAAGGCGGAACGCGCTGAAGCGATCGAGGTCCTTCCCGATGCCGCCATAGAGCGCGGTGATCAATCGATGCTTGTCGCTCTCGATGGCGGGAAGTCCACTCGCAAACATGGCATAGGCGGACGCCGAAAGATAGGTTCGTTCCTTCTTGAAATCCGGCTGGTCGAACGGCGGGCCTCCCCATGAATCCCATCGCGCCCGGTGTCCGTGGACGACATCGCCTCCCACGGAGAATCCACGATGAGGCAGCTCCATGAGATTGCGGACCAGGGCATCCCACCGGATCCGACCGTGGATCCGGCCTTCGTACGTATCTTTCGGCACGCCGTACCGAGGGGAGGTTTGTTTCGTGCCTTGAAACCATCGAAACCCTGGTTCATAGGTCAGAAACACATTGATGGCGCTGTCTTGTTCGAAGGGCTTCATCGGAAAGCGATACCCGAGCCCGAAGCCCGCAAAAGCATAGCTCCATTCGATCTCAGATTCTTTGATGCGTTGTCCCTCCACATACTCCGAACGCCCAATGGGCGCAATGAAGGTATCGAGGGTAAAAAGCAGCGACCAGTTGGGATGCGCGCGGAGTCCAATCGTGTAATCGAGATCGTTGACCACACCGGAAAAAACCCCTCGGAACCGCCGGTTCTCCTCATCCCAATTCCGCCACACGTACAAGGCGCCGAATGGAAGAATCTCCATCTGGCTCGGCCCATTGGGAATCCAG
>JBKJWE010000111.1:0-3984 GCA_046717045.1 Nitrospiraceae bacterium
AGCCTATGCCTTGGCGATCGGCGGCCTGCTGGGCTTCATCATGATGGTCAACGTCCATGCGATTATTTGGCCTAATCAGAAGAAGATTATCGCCGCCCTGACGGCAGCGGCGCAGGGAACCCCAGCACCTCCGGAGATGGCTCAATGGGGTCGGACAGCACTGCTCGCCTCGCGGGTGAACTTCATGCTCTCGATTCCCATGCTCTTCTTCATGGGTGCCGGTAGCCACTTCAAGTAAACCTCTGAAGTTTCGGCCGGTGGGGTCTGCCCCACCGGCCGTGGTCCTCTTCAGTCGCCTCATTAGAACCGTTCACGTCCAAAATGCCTAGATTCGACTAGGACTCTTGTCCTAACCCATTGAGATTCAGGCCTATTCAGGCTGTGTTGCCTTGACGGGGAGGCGGGAGCCCTCGTATAGTGTCCTTTCACCTTCCTGCATGTTTGGAGTAGAAGACTGCGATGACCGTCTTGACCGAACCACGCGTTCTTCAAAAGATCGAGGGCTCCCCTTGGGATATCGATGCCTATCTCAAGGTGGGTGGGTACGAAGCCTGGAAAAAGTGTGTGAAGGAACTGACTTCCGATCAGGTGGTCCAGGAACTCAAGACAGCGGGGCTCCGTGGTCGTGGGGGAGCGGGATTTCCCACAGGCGTGAAGTGGGACAAGGTCCTCAACCACCGAGTCAAAGAGCATTATTTTGTTTGTAACGCGGGGGAGCATGAACCGGGGACGTTTAAGGACCGGCATCTCCTCAAGTCGATTCCCCATCAATTGATCGAAGGCTGCCTCATTGCCTCGAAGACGGTTCAGGCCAAGGCCTCGTTCATCTATGTCAATCATGAGTATCACGAAGAGCGGGAAAATCTACAAAAGGCGCTGGCTTTAGCCACGGAGCGAGGGTTTCTTGGGAAGAACGTCTACGGAAGCGGCATCGATATCGAGCTGCAAGTGTTCGAGGGCCACGGCAGCTATGTGGCTGGTGAAGAGACGGCGATGCTCGAATCCATGCAGGGGCGACCGGCCATGCCCAGGCAGAAGCCGCCGTTCTATCCAACAGACTTCGGCCTCTATGGGAAGCCGACGCTGGTGAACAATGTCGAGACGCTCTGCAACATCCCTGGGATTCTGCACAAGGGCGCGGCCTGGTTCACGCAAGTCGGGACGGAAAAGTGTCCGGGCACGATGATGTTCTCGCTCAGCGGGTCAGTCAATCGTCCGGGCGTCTACGAAATGCCCATGGGCGTGACCATTCGCGATCTGATCGATACATGCGGCGGTGGGGTTGCGGGCGGACGGAAGATCAAGGCGGTCTTCCCAGGCGGTCCCGCGTTTCCAATGGTGACGGCCGATCAACTGGATCTCCACATGGATTTCGATTCGCTGAAGAAAGCCGGCACGGGATTGGGTTCGGCGGGCACGATCGTCGTCGATGATGCCACCTGCATGGTGGCTACCACGCTCAAGTATTCAAACTTCTTTAAGGCCGAAAGTTGCGGGCAATGTCCGCCGTGCCGGATGGGCACGATCAATTTGGCCCAGCTCATGACCAAGATCGAAACGGGTGAAGGCACGCAGAAGGATTTGGACAGCCTGTTGCAGCTCTGTGGGTTTGTAAAGGGAACCGGGTATTGCACCTTGGTGACTGGCGCCTCAGTCTTGGTGCAGAGCGCGATCAAGCTGTTCCGGCACGAATTCGATGAGCATATCCGCTTGCATCGCTGCCCCTACGGGTCGGGGTCGGCTGGTGTAACGGTGCATTGAGGAGATTGCCGCATGCCGCGCGTCACGTTTTTGCATCCGGAAGGCAAGAGCGGGGTGGTCACCGAGAATCTCACGTTGTTGGAGGCGGCCAAGGAGTTGGGTTTTGCTCTAAACCACGATTGTGGAGGCAATGCCTCCTGCACGACCTGCCGGGTCGAAGTTCAGATGGGCGAAGACCATCTCTCGGAGATCGATTTTGAAGAGCAGGACCTATTGGACCGCGAGGCCTTGAGCGAGCCCTGGCACAGGCTGGGGTGCCAAGCAAAGGTATTGGGTGATGTGGTCGTCCGGGTGCCGGAAGCCAAGTTCGCCCCGCCGACCACAGAAAAATCGCACGCGCAGGGTGTTGATATTCGGTAGAGAGGTGTTACACTAAGCCATCCGGGTAGCTCTAGAGGCCGGCCTGGTTACAGAGGAGGATACGATGGTCACGATTACGACGGTGGCGGAGCAGAAGATCAAGGAATTGATGACAGAAGAAAAGGACATCGTTGGACTGCGGATCTATGTCCGTGGCGGCGGCTGCCATGGGTATCAGTACGGGATGGCCTTCGAGTCCAAAATGTCCGACGACGACACGATTATCGAAAAGGGCGACGTGAAGGTGATCATGGATTCGCAGAGCGCTCCGTTGCTCCAGGGCGCCGAAGTCGATTACGTCGACAGCCTGCAAGGGTCTGGGTTCTCCATCAAGAACCCGGTAGCCAAGACCACCTGCGGCTGCGGTAGCTCCTTCAGCGCCTAAGCGCCATTACCGGATTGCGAGACGCACCGCACACGCGCTCGTGGTAAGACAGGCCAGGATCACTCGATTGAATCGGGTGACCCTGGCCTTTCGTTTTGTACGATCCGCTGAATGGGATAGAGGATAAAGAATGAGGCACGTGCTGGTTACCAGACGCTACCGCTTTTGTGCCGCCCACCGGTTGCATACGGCGCGCCTCTCTCCAGAAGAAAATCGCGCAGCGTTCGGCAAGTGCAACAATGCCAACGGCCACGGCCACAACTATGTAGTCCTGGTGACGGTCAACAAATTGGTGTCTGCGTCGGGTGGTGGCGCTGTCGACCTCGAACGACTGGATCGGATTGTGACCGACACCATTGTGAAACGGTGGGACCACCACGATCTCAATCTGGATCCGGAATTCGCCGATCGCACGACGACCGGAGAAAATCTCGTGCTCCTAATCTGGAATCTGCTCGCCGACAAGTTTCCGCCTGGCACGCTGGCCAAAGTGGGCGTGATCGAAACCCGAGATAACTATTTCGAGTATGCGGCGCCGACGGCCGCGCATCGGTAGGGAGAAAAGGAACGCATGGCTACGAAGCGTCGCCAATCCAGATCGCCGAAAATGGAAGATCTTTCTGCCGTCAGTCCCCCTGCCGATGTCGAGTTGATAAAGCGGCTGGTGACGCAGCTTCTGACTTTGCTTGGCGAGTCACCGAGCCGCAATGGCCTACTCAAGACCCCTGAGCGTGTCGCCAAGGCCCTGCAGTTCATGACCATGGGCTATCACCAGAACGTCAATCACTTGCTGAACGGAGCCATGTTCCCGATCGAATACGACGAAATGGTCATCGTGAAAGATATCGACTTCTTCAGTCTCTGCGAGCATCACCTGCTGCCTTTCTTCGGCAAGGTGCATGTGGGCTATTTGCCCAACAAGAGGGTGGTGGGGTTGAGCAAGATCCCGCGCGTCGTGGACACGTTCGCGAGACGGCTGCAAGTGCAGGAGCGGCTGACCGTTCAGATTGCCGAAACCCTGAAATCCAAGCTCAACGCGCATGGGGTGGGGGTAGTCGTCGAAGCGCGGCACCTCTGTATGATGATGCGTGGGGTCGAAAAGCAGAATACTATAGCCGTCACCAGCGCTATGTTGGGCGCATTTCGCAGCCAGCAGCAAACCCGCCTGGAATTCCTCAGGCTCATCCGCCGAGGCAGCGTCGGCGACTCCGACTAACAGGACGTTGAAAAAGTCCCCTAGCTGCGTTCTCACCTCGAAAGCATCCTCAACGTAGCCGGGGGGCTACGCCTCCGGTGCTTTCATCGGCTGCGGCCTCGCTGGACGGTCGTTTTGAACAGCTTCCCAGGATTGCCGTGCTGTATCTGAAACGTTCCAGGATTGCATTAAGCGAGATACGAACGATGCTCCACCCGTCGAGAGCCTCTGGGTCGAGCGACGAGGTTAGAGTTTCTTGAAAGCAGCCGCGGCAGCTTTGATC
>JBKJWE010000112.1:0-3407 GCA_046717045.1 Nitrospiraceae bacterium
AAGGCCGCAGCGAGCGAAGAGGCGAATCGTACTCTGGGCTGTACGCTGAAGCCTCCGAGCGATGCGAGGACGCCGCTGGCGGCCTTAATCAACAGCCTGCTAGCGAAATAAGAAGGGTGGAGGCGCCATGCCTCCTTCAAGCCCTTGATTGATCGTGGTCCAGGTCTTTCCGTCGTCGTCGCTGCGGAATGCGCCTGCGTTCGTCCCCGCGTACAGCGATCCCCCTGCCGCTTCGATCAACACCTGGACGGACATGCTGGTCAACCCTTGGTTGAGCGGCACCCACTGGCGCCCTTTATCGGTCGTTTTAAAAATGCCCTGCCCGGTGGCCACGAAAAGCCCCCGACTGTTGAACACAATGCCGCGAATCGAGTCGTTCGGCAAGGCTCGGCTGATGGGGCGCCAGGTCACCCCGCCGTCGGCGCTACGAAACACCCCGCCGTCGAACGTGCCGGCATAGATGCCGCCTTCGGGATCGATCGTCAAAACGCGAATGAAATTCTCGATCATTCCCTCATGATCTTTCAGCCCATGTTCCATGCGCGCCCAGCCGGTCGAGTGGGCTTTGAATCGCAAGACACCTTTGCCGGAGGTTCCCGCGAAGAGCGTGCCGTCCGTCGACTGCGCCAGTGCGTGCACCAGCACATCGGTCAACCCCGTGGTGACGACGGACCAGCGGTCTTCTGTCGCATGAAACCGATAGGCACCGTCGGCCGTGCCGGCATACAATGCTTCGCCTACCGTCAGTAACGCCTTGATTTCTTGCCGCTTTAGGCCGTTATTCACTACCTGCCAGGTCTTGCCCTGATCCCGCGAGCGAAAAACTCCTCCACGAAAGGTCCCGGCATACACGGCGCCGTCTTTCCCTGTCGCCAAAGAGAGAATAAACGGATCCGTCACGCCCTGGCCGGATTTGGTCCACGTGGCTCCGCGATCGTGGCTGCGAAAGAGGCCGTGGCCGAATGAACCGGCATAGACGACGTCGTTCCCGACCATCGTCAGTGCTTGGATACTGGCTGCCTGCTGTGCGTCAGGATTGAACTGAGGATTTCCATCATGACCCGGCGCTTGAGTCGGTGGCGGCGGAGTGGCTTGAGGTGTCTGGGTTCCCGCGCCTGCGATCTCCATAATGGAGGTCAACATCACGAGCGCTCCACAGGCGATATTGATCGAATGCAATAGGCTTCGCGTCACATTGCCTTTCTACCGCACACGATGCCCGGCGGTACCCATGGGGAGATCGGGATCGAGCGGCAAGCTCATGTCCGACGGACCAGTGGGCGCCGGACGGCCGAAGATTCGCGCACCGAGAACCCCGATCTCATACAACACCATCAGGGGCACGGCCATCAAGAGCATGGTAAAGAGGGTGGCATCCGGCGTCACGATGGCCGAAATAATCAAGGCCGAAAGAATCGCGTGTTTCCGATACTTGGCCAGCGTCTGCGCGTAGATCACGCCCACTCGCGCCAGAATCGTCAGCACCAGCGGTAATTCGAATGCGCAGCCGAACACCAACAGAAACTTCACGTTGAAATCGATATAGGTCCCGACACTGAGCTCCGGCGTGATGTCGCGGTCCATACCGAAGCTGACGAAGAAATTGATGACGAGAGGCAGGATGACCAAATTACAGAAGGTCAGCCCCAGCCCGAACAAGAGACCGGCCAAGGCAAAGATCGGGATACCCCAGCGCTGCTCCTTCGGGAGCAACGCCGGCTCCACGAATTTCCAAAACTGGTAGAAGATCACCGGCAGGCTGATGAGCACGGCCGAGAGAAACGACACTTTGATCGACGCAAAGAGCGCTTCCGTCGGCCCGTAAAACACCAGTTGATTGGGGAAGGGGCGGTTGAGCCAGGCGACCATCTCGGCGGAGAAGGCGAAGGACACCATCAACGCCAGCAAGATGGTCGCCCCGATGATGATGAGGCGGTGCTTGACGGTCCGGATGTGTACGGCCAGCGGATTGACGATCTGTGCCATGACTCCGGTCCCGGCAGCTGGTTCGATCCAGCCCGACGACGCAATCCCTCAATGTGCGGCAGTCTGCAGGTCGTGATCCCGATAGACGCGAATCAGCTCGGCCATCTTGTCCTTTTTCGCCAGCTTCTCTTTTTGCAACTGCCTCTTGGTCAATTCCTCGGGCGGCGTCAACACGTGGCGCCTCTGCAAATCGTTTAACTCCAGATCCAGCCGGTGATGAGACTCCTCCAACTCGCGGAATTCGTGGCTGGATTGGCGGAGTCGTTCGACGATCACACTGTCTGTCAGCATGTCGCACCTCCTGGTGATGAGTTGGTTACAGCGGTTTGACTTGCCCTCCGTTCACATCGATTGCGCGCGAAGCCGGACGCGGTCCCGACAGGATCGGGGCCAGTTCCATCAACACAGCATCTTCTATGGGATTGGTGTAATACTTTGGCCGGGTGCTCACATGATGAAACCCGAGACCGGCGTAGAGCGATTGAGCTGGCTGGTTCGAGGCCCGTACTTCGAGTAGAGCCCGGGTGGCCGCCTGCGCAAGCCCGGCTTGCAATGCCTCGGTTACCAACGCGCTGGCAATGCCACGGCGTCGCATCGATTCTACCACCGCCAGATTCATCAGCCGGACTTCCTCAAAGACAATCCAAAAACAGAGGTACCCGACAATCTCGGACGGACCTGTCTGCCTACTCTCAACCGGCTTCGCCAGTAAGAAATGCGCAAATTGGTTGCCGGTCAACTCCGCTTCCAACATTTTGCGCGTCCAGGGGGCCGAGAAGCAAGCCTCTTCGATTTTCAGGATCGCGGGCAATGCCTCGGGCCCCCCCGGCTCAATCGTAAACGACTGGGTCATCCCGGACCCCTGACTCATTTCGTCTTGGCCCGCGCAGGCCCAGCCGGCTTGCGCACCCGTTCCCGATGCGCCGCCAACTTCTTGGCGACCCGCTCCCGACGGCGGGCCACGGGCGATACCCCGCCAGATTGTTCGTACTTCAACTCGGCTTCGGGACGCTGGACATAGAGTGGACTGACCCCTATTCCTGCCTTCTCTCCCCTCTTCAGCCGTTCAATGCCCGCCAATGCAATTGAAACCGCCGAGGGTCTGCCCGCGTGATCAGGCGCATTGGCGATAGTGACGGATGGGGCTATCGCGGCTCGAATCGCCGCCTCCTCAGTGGTCCATCCTTCCCCAAATAGTGTAATCGAACCAGAGAGATCGTGCCCTAACGTTGCGGGACTGCCGACCTGCTCGGAGACGATTCGCTCAAGTGTCTGATCGCCGGTCCACCGGAACATAGCCCAATAGAGTTCACTCCGACGGCTGTTGAGGACAGGACAGAGCGGGGTGGTCCTTCCACGAAGATTCCAGGCCAATCCTTCCAGCGTCGGCACGACCGCAACCGGCAATTGACTGACGGTGC
>JBKJWE010000113.1:0-3720 GCA_046717045.1 Nitrospiraceae bacterium
CGTGTAGTCATGGCAACTCTCCTCTTCTTGGATTCCCCTTAAATACAGTCTCTAGAGGCAGCCCGCTTGAAGCAGATACCTGAATAAGGGTATCTCTCAATACCTTTTCTCGCGAAGCCTAGTTCGATTTCCAAGAGGTGTCAATGCGCGCGGTCTGTCTGAAACATGTGCCCTTTGAAGGCTCAGGGGCGTTGGCGACGGCGCTCACGGCTCGAGGTGTGAGCCTCGATCACTATCTCGTGCCGAAGGATGGACTACCAAAAGATGCGGGCGACTTGCTGATGGTCATGGGAGGGCCGATGTCGGTGAACGATCCCGATCCATGGATCGCTGAAGAGACGGACTTTATTCGATCGGCCCTTCTCGCGGGCAAGCCAGCGATCGGAGTGTGTTTGGGCAGCCAATTCATGGCGAAAGCGCTCGGTGCGACAGTGCGATCCGGCAACGCGCTCGAAATCGGCATGACATCGATCACGCTCACCCAAGAGGGGAAGGACGATCCCCTGTTCGGTTCATGTCCTGAGACCTTCGACGTGTTCGAATGGCACGGCGAGGTCTTCGATCTGCCCAAAGATTGCGCGCCGCTGGCCGGCTCAGCCGTCGCTCCCCTCCAAGCCTTCCGTTACGGCACTCGCGCCTATGGACTCCTGTTCCATCTGGAAATGGAAGAGAATGGCATCGATGCGCTGTGCCGCGAATGCGCACCGGATCTCATCGAAGCACGTCTCACTGCGCAACAGGTCAAAGCAACAGCCCTACCCCACCTCCTCCAACTTCATCAGATCGCCGATCGGCTGGTGGGATATCTCCTCGATTCTGCACGTTGATTGCCGACGCTGCTCTGCAGTAACCTGTGCAGGCCAATTGGCAAGAGGCAAGGGGCACGTATCTACTTTTGTCCTTCCCGCTTGTCCCGTGCCTTTATCCACGAAAGGAATCAGTGAGCATGGCCGGTTTTCCCATTGAAATCGCCACCAGAATCAAGACGCTTCCTCCCTATCTGTTCGCCGCCATCGATAAAATGAAGCAGGCCGCCATCGCGAAAGGCATCGATATCATCAACCTCGGCATTGGCGATCCCGACTTGCCGACGCCGGCCCCGATCATCGAGAGCCTGGCGCAGGCCGCGAAGAACCCTAAGCACCATCAATACCCCTCCTATGAAGGCATGTTGTCGTTCCGAAAAGCGGTGGCTGATTGGTACAAACGGCGGTTCAACGTGACCATCGACCCGGCCAATGAAGTGCTGACCTTGATCGGCTCAAAAGAAGGAATCAGCCACATTCATCTTGCGTTCGTCGATCCTGGCGATATTGTGCTCGTCCCGAGCCCAGGCTATCCGGTGTACCCGGTCGGCACCAGTTTTTCGGGCGGGGTATCGCACCTTATGCCGCTGACCAAGGCGAACGGCTTCCTGCCCGATTTGAAGGCGATTCCGAAAGACGTGGCGAAGAAGGCCAAGTTGATATGGCTGAATTCGCCGAATAACCCGACCTCGGTCATCATGACCAAGGACTATTTCAAGTGCGTGGTGGAGTTCGCTCAAGAGAACCAGGTCATCGTCTGCCACGATGCGGCCTATTCGGAAATCTTTTACGACGGCAAGCGGCCGGCGAGTTTCCTGGAAGTCGATGGGGCCAAGGATGTCGGTGTGGAGTTCCACTCGCTCTCCAAGACCTACAACATGACCGGCTGGCGCATCGGCTTCGTGGTCGGCCATAAAGAAGTCTTGGCCGGACTCGGCAAGGTGAAAAGCAACCTGGACTCCGGTGTGTTTGAATCGGTGCAGGCCGCCGGGATCACGGCGTTGGGGTTGGACGATTCCGTGACTGACGCCCTCCGGAAGGTCTATCAAGAACGGCGCGATACGCTTGTGCCGGGGTTGAAGCAACTCGGCCTCGAAGTCGCTCCGCCTCCAGCCGCGTTCTACATCTGGGTCACCGTGCCGAAGGGCTACACCTCCGCCTCATTCACCGCGCACTTGCTGGAAAAAGCGGGCATTGTCACGACACCGGGAAATGGATTCGGCGCGCCGGGCGAAGGGTATATCAGGATGACCGTGTGCACGACGAAAGAACGGTTGGCGGAGGCGGTCGAGCGCATCCGCAAGGCCGGATTCTAAGATTGTTATTCGTTAAACGTGAACCGTTAATCGCACGATGCGTATTCGTCACTCACGTTGAACGATTTACGAATAACGTTTAACGAGTCTGTATGCGTGAGACGGTCTTCATCGGGTTTGGGTCGAATGTCGGCGATCGGGTCGATTTCTGCGATCGAACGGTGACGTTGCTCAGCCTGCTGCCGCATTCGCAGGTGATGGGCGTCTCGCTCCTGTATGAGACGGAACCCATCCGCGATGGATCGAATCCTGGCGACGGTTGGTTTTTGAATGGCGTGGTTCAGCTGGAAACGGACGTCACCCCACAAAGCCTCTTGAGCGTCTTGCGCGAGATCGAGCGCTCGTTGGGGCGCGACGAGGGCAATCGATCGGGCCCACGAACCATCGATCTAGACATCTTATTCTATGGTGAGTGGGTGATCGATGAACCGGGACTGACCATTCCGCATCCCCGGTTGCATGAACGCAGGTTCGTCCTCATGCCCTTAAGCGAACTCGACCCGCTGTGGATCCACCCGACTAGGCAGCGCACAGTCAACCAGATGCTCGCCGAGGTCAAGGATCGGTCTGAAGTGCGCCTCCTATTTCCCCAACCCTCGACCAAGTTCGGCTCGCGTCCCGCTTGCAGCCCTCGCCCGGACTCATGAAAATC
Organism: Nitrospiraceae bacterium; assembly: GCA_046717045.1. Taxonomy (GTDB): domain Bacteria; phylum Nitrospirota; class Nitrospiria; order Nitrospirales; family Nitrospiraceae; genus JBKJWE01. Next base: position 2,775 of record JBKJWE010000113.1, read on the forward strand.
ATCCGTTCCCCTCACGCCATGACGGCATGGAGCGAGCAATTGCGACGCGAAGGCGTGACGATCGGCTTCGTGCCCACCATGGGGGCGCTCCACGCAGGCCATCGCGCGCTCATCCGCGCCGCGCGCCTGCAATGCGATGCCCTCGTCGTCAGCATCTTCGTGAACCCCACCCAGTTTGGGCCCACAGAAGATCTGACGAAGTACCCGCGGCCCCTCGCGAGGGATCGAGCGATCTGTCGCGCAGAAGGCGTGGATATCTGCTTTGAACCAACTGCGAAGGCGATGTATCCCGACGGTTTTCAAACACAGGTCGCCTTGCCGGGCATTGCGAAACGCTGGGAGGGTGAATCTCGCCCACATCACTTTGGGGGCGTCGCGACAGCGGTGACAAAGCTCTTTGGCATGGTCCGCCCACACGTCGCATTGTTCGGACAGAAAGATTACCAGCAGGCAGCCCTCGTCCGGCAACTCGTCCGAGACTTGAGCCTTGGTGTGACGATTCAGGTGCGGCCGACGGTGAGAGAACGCGACGGGTTGGCCATGAGTTCGCGCAACGTCTATCTCTCTCCGGAGGAACGCAGGGTTGCATCCATTCTCCGTCAGGCGCTCCTTGCAGGGCGGCAGGCGATCGCGCGTGGCGTGCGCCACGGCGCGGAGGTCGAAAACATGATGCGGCAGGTGCTGGAGCGGAAGTCGATCGTGCACATCGACTACGTGGCAGCCTGCGACACGAAGACTCTCGAACCGTTGAGGAAGTTCGCGCACAGAGTCGTACTGCTTGGCGCGATCCGCCTCGGCTCGGTACGTTTGATTGACAATGTGATGGCGCGGGTTGGGAGAACGAAGCGGCGTTAGTCCTGCGGTATCACGCGTTGGTTGCCGGATGATGGTTTTGGCCGACAAGGAGCCCCAGCACGACGTGGCTAAGACGCCGCTTGTCGGTATC
>JBKJWE010000114.1:0-2858 GCA_046717045.1 Nitrospiraceae bacterium
GCCCCGCCGCCACATAGCACAGATCCAAGGCAGCGCTGCCGGTTCGTCGGAGGCCCTGTGCCTTGAGGGCAAAGCGGGCGAAATGATCCAGGTTGTTGTCGGTGGTTTCGCGGATGTCGTATGAGAACCCAGTCACAAGCAACGCGCGATCGAGGTGATCGGTCTTTGAGACGGACAGTGGAGCCCCGTTCATATGCGCTCCACGGCCGGCCTGGGCCACGAACAATTCATCTCGCGTCGGATCGAACACCACACCCACAGTACATTGCCCGTCACACTCCACGCCGATCGACACACAATACGCAGGAAATCCGTGTGCGAAGTTCGTCGTGCCGTCAAGCGGATCGATGATCCATTGATAGCGTGATTCCTGCTGTGCAATCGCCCCACGCTCTTCCGCGAGAATGCGATGGGTTGGGAAGGTTGCGAGGACGATCTCTACAATCGCCTGCTCCGCCTGTCGATCGGCGTCGGTGACAAGGCTAAGGACGTTCTTGTGTTCGATGTGGAAGCCGGTGAGCGCGCATTGCTGTATGAGGGCTCCGGCCCGTTGGGCGGCATGGATGGCGACAGGGAGAAGCTGATCCGAGGGAAGATCCGGCTCAACCGGCGAAGACATGCACGGCATCATAGCACGACGCTCCGGATCGACGGTTTAAAGAGCCGGGCTCGCGATCTCTTATTTGGCACGCTCGACCTGGCTGAAGGCAAATGCATCACGTACTCAGAACAGCGGAGTACTTCTATCAATGAGCTCAAGCGATCATCGCATGCAAGCTACGAAATAGACATTTGATATTGACTTGCTTCGCAAGCAATGTTACAAAGCAAGCATGCTTCATCTGGAGCAAGTCTGTGGAAGAACTCACCGACATTCTGGTTGGTCTTGAGCAGCGGATCAGTGCCTACAAGAATCGGCTGCAAGAACTCGAGAAGAAACGTCGCCGCCTAGATGACGAGATCGCGACGATCAAGAAGTACCTGGAATTGGCGGAAACGCTGTACCGCGTCGAAGCCGACAAAGCCAAGCTCGCCAGCATCTCTAGTCAACTCCTTCCCGACGAAAAAGGCGTCCGCTCCCTGCCGGTTGCGGATGTCACGGATCAATCACGAGAAATTCTTTTGGGCCGGAGCAAGTACACCGGGAAAAGTGTGCCGGAGGCGGCCTATCAGATGCTCCGGGAAGCCAATCGCGCGATGCACGCGAAAGAACTCGTGCAGCGATTGGTGGAGGGCGGTCTCCATATTAAGGGGAAAACGCCTCTGACGTCGGTAGCCACCTCATTGAAGCGGGATAAACGATTCAAGAAAGTCGGCCCCAACACCTTTGAGGCGCTTGAGGACGTGCTCATTCATGCTGTGTAGCGTGAGTCAGACTAGAATTCACGAAGGGAGGTGAGAATCTTGGCGACGAAGAAAGCAGCAAAGAAAAAAAAGAAGTAGTCCCGCCTCGATTCTAGCGCCGGGGACAAGGCCACTTGTTCCCGGCGTTATATTATGCGTATCGTCCCGCCGACACGTTTCCCCACGCCGATGCCAATCGACATTCCACTGCAGACGAGAAAGTTTGAGAAAGAAATCGAGATTAGGATGCAGCTTGCAGGGCCACCACAGAGGCGGTTCGCGGCGTGACCGAGGCGGAACGGGACCGTGTGGCTGACGCGGGTTCAGCGGCGTTCAGCAACACCCAGGTATCGGGATGACTGAGGATCTGCTCGACGAGACGAGTATGCATCGCGTGGCCAGACCGTTCGGCGACCACATGGCCGATGAAGGGAAGACCCAGCAGGGAGAAATCACCGATCAGATCGAGAATCTTGTGCCGGACGAACTCGTTCGAAAACCGCAAGCCCGATTCGTTCAAGACCCCGTCATTGGAGAGCACGATCGTATTGTCGAGATTGCCGCCCTGACCAAGTCCACGAGCCCACAGCGCTTCCACTTCCTGTAAGAACCCAAACGTTCTGGCTTCGGCGATCTCGCGTTCGAACGCATGGGCCGAGTGTTCATAGGTGTAGGACTGGGTCTGGATCAACGGATGGTTGTACTGAATCGCATACGTGATTTGCGGCGTGGCCGATGGTTCGATGCGAACTCGGCGCATGCCGTCGATCACTTCAAGCGGCCGAGTGATCTTCAAATAAGCCTGTCTGCGATTCTGGGGGACGATGCCGGCCGATTGAATCAGCCGCACAAAAGGCGCGGCGCTGCCATCCATCACCGGCGCTTCACCGGCGTCCAATTCGACGTACACATTATCCACGTCGAGGCCGGCGAATGCGGCGAGGACGTGCTCGATCGTCTTGACCTGAAATCCGTTCCCGCTGATCGCGGTGCAGAGTTCGGTGGGGAGAAGATGTTCAACGGAGGCAGCGAGAGAGGCTCCCGCGTGGCCGTTCCGGTTCACAAAGACGACTCCGGTATCCGGCGGGGCCGGTCTGAGCGTCATCGTGACCGGGTGCCCCGAATGGAGCCCGATCCCCGAACAACTCACTGCATTGGCTAAGGTTTGCTGCCGTCTCACTACATTCACCTCTAAATCACGCTGAGTGTATCAGCAACTCATGTGCCAAATACGCTCTGCGATAAATATTTACACAACATATTGATTATTAACGTTTAAATAGAATTGAAGTAGGTAAAGTACATGTTGTAAAAACGCGACACGTGTGACTTTTTGATTAACAAAAAGATGTCATATTCCAATGACTTGCCTATTAGGTTTATACCTGGGGCCTTACCTCTTCTCTCCAAATGAGAGGAACAGGAGCCCTACCCGTGTTTCGTTACGGCCGTGGGTCCAACTCGATCAGGCCCTTTCGAATCGCTAAGATGGCGGCCTGGGTTCGATCGTAGAC
>JBKJWE010000115.1:0-2586 GCA_046717045.1 Nitrospiraceae bacterium
GCCGTAGGGGATCGCGGAAGAGTCACCCGTGGTGATGATTACCTTACTGGGATCGACGCCCCATTGATCCGCCGCAACCTGCGCGAAGACCGTCTCATGCGACTGACCCTGGCTACAGGCACCGGTGGCAACATAAATCGAACCTGATGGATCGATGCGGACGGTCGCACCTTCGAATGGGCCCGCACCCGAGCCCTCAACGTAATTCGCGATTCCGAGCCCTATATACCGTCCCTCCGACCAGGCCTTTTTTTGTTCAGCGCGGAACGCCGCTTCGCCACCGATCGCGCTTATCGCCTTGTGAAAGGCGGCCGGAAAATCACCGCTATCGTAAATCGCCATGGTACCGTCCCGATACGGAAGGCCGGTAACATATGGCATTTGCTCGGGCTTGATCATGTTGCGTAGGCGAACCTGAATCGGATCGATTCCTACATGCTGAGCGACCAGCTCTATGAGCCGCTCAATGACAAATGTTGCTTCCGGTCGGCCGCTACCACGAAAAGGGGCGTTGGGCACTTTGTTAGTAAGCACGACCGTTGCGCTTAGATCCAGGTTTGGGATGTCGTAAACTGAGGAGATATGCGACGCTGTTGCTTGAGGGGCGCCAATGCCAACCGGCGTATACGCGCCGGAATCCTTTAGAAACCGATCCCGCAGCGCTACAATTCTCCCGTCGTTGTCGAAGATGATCTCAGCGTCGTGCAAATCATCGCGCGAATGAGTTGAATTGATGAGATTCTCTTGGCGGTCTTCAATCCAGACTACAGTTCGACGAAGGTGACGGGCGAGGAACGCCACGATGATGTCTTCGGGATAAACATGTCCCTTTAATCCAAATCCCCCGCCAACGTCGGGAGCAACGCACCGGACTCGCGCTTCCGGCATTTTAAGAAGCTTGGCAACCTCGCGACGTACTGAATGCACGACCTGCGTTGAACACCAGATATTTATCGCGTCAAGATGCTCATCATACTGGACTGCGACTGCCCTACACTCCATCGGGACCGATGTTAATCGATGATTGATGATGCGTCTCTTGAGTCGATTAAGGTTCGAGAATTCCGGAGAATCGAAATCGCCCTTCCGCAGATGAAAGGCCGCTGCCACATTGCTACCAAGCTCTCGATGAACCTTTGGAGCTCCCTCCTTGAGGGCGGCCTCCAGGTCAATTACCGCTGGCATTTGATCGAAGTTCAGTTCAATCAGCTCGATGGCGTCTTCGGCGATATAGCGATTTTCTGCAACTACGATCGCATAAGGTTCCCCGACATGGCGAATGACGTCCTTCGCGAGCAGCGGCTGGTCGGGGATATCAATCCGATGGTCTGGCACGAGCTTTCGCCAGGCCGCAGGTGGCACGTTTTGCAGACCGGGAAGCAGCCCAAGATGTTCCGCGATATCGTGACCGGTAAATACAGCGGTCACTCCGGGCAAGGATCGTGCCTTACTCACGTCAATCGACTTGATCGCAGCGTGCGCAACCGGACTGTGTGCGAAAGCCGCGTGTAAAGCTCGGTGAAATTTCATGTCGGCAACGAACTGCCCTCTACCTGCTAGAAGGCGGGAGTCCTCCTTGCGCCGCAGCGATTGCCCAACGAACTTGTCGGCTGTCACAACACGTCACCCGTTTTTTGCCCAAAAGAAGACGCCGTGTCTTTGGAGATCGCTCTCGAAGCAGCTACCTCGCCAACCGCTTTCAAAATACCGAGATAGCCAGTGCACCGGCATAGCGCAGCCGACATTCCGTCTTTAATGTCGTCCTCTGACAGATCTGCGTGGGACGTCAGGAGATCGTAAGCGATGACGAGCATCCCGGGCGTGCAAAAGCCGCATTGTAGAGCGTGATGCTTAGAGAAAGCCTCCTGAAGCGGCGCGATCGCTCCCCGCTCTGAAAGGCCCTCGATCGTCTCAATTTTCCGTCCGTCGGCCTGTACGGCAAACATCAGGCACGACCGCGCGGCCTCGCCGTCTAGCAGTATCGTACAGGCACCGCAGATACCATGCTCGCATCCGACGTGCGTTCCTGTTAAGCCGATCTCGTCGCGGATGAAATCTACCAGCAGCAATCGCGGTTCTGCCTGCCCGCTCACCGGATGTCCGTTAATAAAGAGATTGACGGTGACTTGCTCGCTCATCCGGCACCCCGCTCGCCTAGACTCAGCGCTTCATGCAAGACGCGGCTCGTGAGAACCACGGCAAGCCGGCTTCTCATTTCAGCAGTCGCATGCAGGTCGGCCTGCGTTTCGATGCTCTCCGCGCCCTGAGCGGCGCGCTCAATCAGACGCAGGCTAACCGTCTGATTGTGCAGGGCGGTTTCAACGGCCGTTATTCTTTGCGCGCCATTCGCCGCGCCGAAAACCGATACTCGCGCGCTCTCAATCGAGTCGTTAGCAAGCATGATCGATGCTGCGATACCAACTAGCGCGAGATCTCCCGGACGCTTCGAATATTCCCGAAAGCCGAAGGTCTGCCCCGGCTTCGCCACCGGAATACGAATCTCGACTACAATATCGCCCTGCCCAAGTGCCGTCGTAAAAAGTCCTTGGAAGAACTCATCGGCCGCAATTTCGCGCTGACCGCGGA
>JBKJWE010000116.1:0-2732 GCA_046717045.1 Nitrospiraceae bacterium
GATCCACACAGCGAAAATGACATCGCGAGTTACGTTCACGGTCAAGCGCGCGACGAGACTGTTCAGCACGTCGAAAAGATAAAAGAGGAGTTTGTTCTAGGCGGCAAGTACGAAATCTGGGATGTCATCACAGAAAAGGATCGCTATTGGGTAATAACCAACTTAACGAATCTGTATTCCCAGAAACATTTCCCCAGTCTCGATTACACCCTATCCTTTCACATTGGGCTCATGATGCGCCTCCGCAGCAGACCGGAAAACGCTGCGAGCGATGACCCGAGTCCTTTGTCATCACAGGCGACGGCGAGCACTGTTTTTTCATCCCACCCCTTTCCCTAGTGAATGACGAAGACGGTGAAGTCCCTGCTACATGCGTGAAGGGTCGGGCACCGCACTTGCCGATCAGCTGAGGTCGCGAAGCGACTGCGAGGGCTGTATGACGGTCCGTTGACGGCAGAAACAACGGACCAAGTTCCGCAGCAGAGCAGCTGGAGGCTTAGTGCGGTCGAGCCGGAGCGCCGGAGCAGGGAGTGCGCCGTCTGCGGCGCTCTGTTCTGACTGCTGCTTCATCCTTTTCCAAAATGTGCCCCCGACCATCCACGCTCTTACAACTTTTTCAGAAACCGCTCCGCATATCCAGTCAGTTCCATATAACCCTGACCTTTGATCGCTGTCCCCTGCGCGACGCCATTCACCTCTATCGCCCCTTCCCAATAGGTGACCTGCGTGCTGCCGGTGGTTCGCAGTTCTTGATTGTCCATGTGGGGTATGAGTTCGAGTGAGAGCTGCTGTGACGGGATGGTCAATTGCCAGCGTTGCGGATAGCGGGCCTTACTTGTTGGGCTCTCCCAGAACGTGACGGGCGTGAGCGCAAAGGCGTCCGCCGACAGATATCGACTCTGTCCGTCCGGGGCAATGAAGGTGCCGCTCGCCGAAGGATCGGCTGTGCCGTCCGTACGCCGCAGTCGATAGAGCATGAGTTCTGAGCGGTCGGCTAACTGCAGACTGAACCAATCCCACCCGACCAGATCGTCGGCCAGATCGGCCGATCCGAATTCGTGGTCCATCCAACTCGTACCGGTCACGTCGAACGATTCCTTCCCGACTGTTAGGCTTCCGGTTGTGTTCAGTCTGGTAAAGGAATAGTAGTGCGAGGCTTGGCCCTGTGCCGCGCCCTTGCGACTGATACCGTTTTGCCCGTGAACGACGGGCGGTTTTTCCGGCGACAGCGTGAGCCGGATGCCCATGGCGCCGTCCGCGGCTTGGAGTTCCTGCCTGTCAGAATCCATACCGGGTGAGAGGGCGCTCCAGCGATCGATCCAGACATGGAGCCGATCGCGGTCGGCACCAGCCTTTCCCAATCCGGCCCGGCTAATTTTTTCCGCATAGTGAAAGCGCTTGTTCGTCAGATCGCTGACGGCGAAGTGGGCCAGATAGAGCTGCGAAATGGTCCAGCGGGAGGGGTGTGTCTTCACCTGCTCGCGCGGCATGCCGCGGCGAAAAAACGTCAGCTGGTACCCGAATCGACGCCCATTCTTCGTGGTGAGTTGACCGGTGTAGTACCACCACTCCGTCCGAAACGCCTCGTGGGCACCGTGGTCGCGTGGAAACGCATAGCGATACCCGGCCGTAGCGAGGCGGAAGTCTTCGGCATGATCGACGGCGAAGGCCTGGCTCGCGAGGACGATCGTGCCGCTCACCCACAGCAGGCGTCGAAGAAGTTGGAGAATCTTGTTCATCCTGATTCGTCATCCCAGGTCCGTGAAGCGAACGTGCGGCGCTTATAGCATGCTTCCGCGACAGGGCACAAATCTCCAATATCGATAGGGGTTTCTGTGTATGTTGGCATGCGATTCGGCGCGCGCGCGCCGTTGACAATTTTGCCGACCATCGGCTATCGTGAGCTATGCAGATCGATCGCGAGCGAGAACCGCAAGGGCGCGATGCGCAGGATAAGCCCCCGGCGTTTCCCATTCCTGAGCGCATTCCGGTTTTTGCCCTTCCGAACGTCGTCTTTTTTCCCAAGACGTATCTTCCCCTGCACATCTTCGAGCCGCGTTATCGCAAGATGGTGGCCGATGCGGCGTTATCCCAACAGTGCATCGGCATGGCCTTGCTCAAGGACGGGTGGGAAACGGACTACTATGGACACCCCCCGATTTATCCGATCGGCTGCATCGGGCGGCTCGTCAGCGTGCAGCCGTTGGCCGACGGGCGATCGAACATTCTGCTTCAAGGACTGGAACGGTTCGAGATCGCGCGCGAATGGTTCGAACAGGATTATCGTGAAGCGACGGTGAGGGTGAAGCCGCAAGCGACAGAGTCATCTCTCGATCCTTCAGTGCGTCAACGGCTCTTCAGCGCCCTGAAAGAGTATTTTCGAACGCACGAGGACGCGCCGACCTGGCAGGAATTCTTCCGCGAGGACGTCAGCGACGAGATTCTCGTCAATACGCTCTCAACCTATTTGGAATGCACGCCGTTGGAAAAACAGTTCCTCCTGGAGGCCGACAGCATGCATCAGCAGGCCCGCCGCCTCAATGACCTTTTGCAATTCATGATGCACGACCGCCAGGGTTCGAGGGGCTGGGGATAATGGACCGGGCCGTCGCGATTCAGGTATCCCATCTCTCAAAAGCCTACGACGGCCATCAGGCCGTCTCGGACATTTCATTCCAGGTCTATACCGGCGAGATCTTCGGCTTGCTTGGACCGAATGGGGCCGGCAAGAG
>JBKJWE010000117.1:0-3995 GCA_046717045.1 Nitrospiraceae bacterium
GCTATGAAGAACTCGTCAATCAGAAGCAAGAACAAGTGGCCGATGATCTGGAAATCTACATTCCGCCTGGACCGCGACTGGGGGATGTGGTGGTGGAGGCCACGGGGATCGCGAAAGCGTTCGATGATAAGGTGCTGTACGAGAATGTGAACTTCAGTCTGCCGAAGGGCGGGATCGTCGGCGTGATCGGCCCGAACGGTGCCGGCAAGACGACAATGTTTCGCATGATCATCGGGAAAGAGAAACCGGATTCCGGTTCGATGAAGATCGGCGAAACCGTCAAACTGGGCTATGTCGACCAGGATCGAAGTCTCGATCCAACCAAGTCCGTGTACGACATCATCTCCGAAGGGCAAGACACCATCAAGTTGGGCAAGGCCGAAGTGAACGCGCGCGGCTACTGTGCCCGCTTCAATTTTGCCGGCACGGACCAGCAGAAAAAAGTGAAGGACCTCTCCGGTGGTGAACGCAATCGTGTGCACTTGGCGCGCATGCTCAAAGAGGCCGCAAATCTCATCATCCTCGACGAGCCGACCAACGACTTGGATGTGAACACGCTACGCGCGCTGGAAGAAGGGCTGGAGAGTTTCGCCGGGTGCGCCGTCATCAGCAGCCACGATCGCTGGTTCCTCGACCGCATCGCGACGCATATCCTCGCCTTTGAGGGCGACAGCAAAGTGGTCTGGTTTGAAGGGAACTACAGCGAGTACGAAGCGGACCGCAAAAAGCGGCTCGGGAAAGAAGCCGAGAGGCCGCACCGCATCCGGTATCGCAAGCTCACTCGAAACTAAGGAATCCCGGTGGCCGTCGCTTCCTCTGCACGGCGCGTGTTCCTCACCGGAGGCACCGGTTATCTCGGGAGCCATCTGATTCCATTGCTCGTCGGGCGAGGTCACCGCGTATCTGCCCTCCTACGCGCATCGTCACGCCCCAAACTTCCCTCGGGCTGTGATCCGGTTGTTGGGAATCCGTTAGAAAGCCGGACGTTCGCCGACCACATGCGAGGGTGCGACACGGTCGTCCAACTTGTGGGCGTGTCCAAGCCTGCTCCCTGGAAGGGGCCACAATTTCGAGCCGTCGATCTGGTCTCCGGCCGCGCGTCGATCGAGGCGGCAAAGCACGCCGGGGTCGATCACTTTGTTTACGTGAGCGTCGCGCATCCGGCGCCGATCATGAAGGACTACATCGCCGTGCGGAGCGAATGTGAAGACCGGCTCCGCGCGAGTGGACTGCGCGGGACCATCGTGCGGCCTTGGTATATTCTCGGTCCCGGCCATCGGTGGCCGCTGTTGTTGCGGCCAGGCTATTGGATCTGCGAGCGCCTGGCCTCTTCACGAGAGGCGGCCACGCGTCTTGGTCTCGTGACTCTGCAACAGATGCTCACTACGTTGGTATGGGCCGTCGAGCATCCGCCGGAATCGATCAGAATTATCGAGGTGCCAGACATTCCCAGACAAGGGAGTGGTGGTCGATGAAACCCGTGGCTCTTGTGACCGGCGCTGCAGGATTGATCGGGCAGTATCTGATGAAAACCGCCTCTCGATGGGCGCCCGATTGGGAGGTGCGGCGGCTCACTCGTGCCGATCTCGACCTGACCGACGTGGAGACTGTCGAAGCCAGATGGCGGTCGATCAACCCACATGCCGTAATCCATTGCGCGGCGTTGAGCCGGACGAAGGATTGCGAGCAGGATCCCGAACAAGCCCGTCGCATCAATGTGGAGGCCACAAAGCACCTCGCACTGTTGTCACGGGACATTCCTTTCATCTTTCTCTCCAGCGGGGAAGTCTTTGATGGAAAGACCGGTTGGTACAGCGAGGCGGATGAACCGAACCCGATCAACATCTACGGCCAGACGAAACTCGAAGCCGAGCGGGTGGTGTTACGGAACCCCCGGCACACGGTCGTTCGAATTGTGCTGACGGCGGGGACGTCGCAGGACGGCGATCGGAGTTTCGTCGAAGACATGAGCCGGGCGGCCAAGGCCGACAAGTCCGTCACACTCTACGAGGACGAGTTTCGTTGTCCGCTCCCGGCCGGAGTGATCGTCCGCGCAATCTGGGAACTACTCGATCATGACCACCCCGGTCTCTGCCACCTCGGCGGAAGCGAGCGGCTTTCGCGGTGGGACATCGGAGAAGCCGTATTGCCCTGGTATCCAGAACTCGGAGGTCGTTTGGTGAAGGGCTCCGCGCGGAACCATACCGGGGCCCCACGGCCAGCCGACCTCTCGCTCACCTGTGACAAGATCCAGGGCCTCCTTTCGTTTCGCATCCCGGGATTTCGAGAATGGCTCGCCGCGCGTACCGAACGGAGCAAGGATCTTTGGGACTATGTCACGCCGGAGGCGAACCCATGACCCCGCACGATCCACTCACACTCGTCGGCATCGCGCTGGTCGTGATGACGGGCGTGATGAGTCTGTTGTGGATCATCCAACTGTATCAGCGTAACGCCTCTCTCGCCGATGTCGGCTGGTGTGTCGGTCTTGTCGGTGCGGTCACTTGGTATGGCACGGCAGCCTACGGCGATTCCGCTCGTCATGGACTGGTGATGGCGATGATGGCCATCTACGGCCTGCGCCTGGGTCTCTACATTTTGCTGAATCGCGTGATGGGGAAAGAAGAAGATCCGCGGTATGCACGAGTACGGCGTGGGCTTGGTTCGAATGAACGGTTGGGCATATTCGGATACTTTCTTCTCCAAGCGCCTGCGGTCGCGCTCTTCTCCTTACCCCCACTCGTCATCATGCAGAATCCCCGGCCGACGTTCAGCCTTTGGGAATATGCGGGGGTCTTCATCTGGCTGGTGGCGCTGGTGGGTGAATCGTTGGCGGATCGGCAACTTGCACAATTCCGCTCCAAACCCTGGAGTCGAGATCGCGTGTGCCGGGAAGGACTCTGGTTGTACTCTCGCCATCCCAATTACTTTTTCGAATGGCTCCATTGGTGCAGCTATGTCGTCATGGCTGTCGGGACGCCGGGATGGTTGGTGACGTGGGTCGGGCCTATCGTGATGGGTGTGGCGCTGGTGAAGGTGACCGGCATTCCCTGGGCGGAGGAACAGGCCTTGGCGAGGCGCGGAGAGGAATATCGCGCGTATCAGCGCACCACGAATGCCTTTATCCCCTGGTTTCCGAAATCTCCGTGAGCTACTGACTCTGATTGAGCGAAGCCAGGCGGGCGCGCGCGGTTTCCGCTTGTGAGCTGGTCGGGTAGAGACGCACCAGGTCTTCGTAGAGCTGTTTGGCGTGGGCGACGTTATGTTGCCGTTCTTCCAATTCGGCCGTCTCGAGCAACTCTTTGGGCTTCTCTCCGCTGCAAGCAGGAAGCGCGAGGCCAAGGATGAGTACGGCGATCGTAAACCATCGAGACATGGTCGGAAGTCCTAGTCGAGGAGTTTCTGCCACCAGGTTTGCAGGCGCGGTTCTTTCCTGGTCTGATACGAGACCCCCCACAATTTACCCCAATTGAGATCCACCTTACCACCTGTGGACTCGTGTTGCCGCTGCCAGTTTTCAAGATAATCCAAACAGGCATGGTCGATGTGACGCAGAGACTCAAATTGTACCTGGACGCTGGCGAACGATGGGACCGTATCCAGCGTCTTGGCCAGCCTCGGCAGACTGACGAAGGTGGCAATCCCTTGCAGGTGAAGGATCGGCTCCCCGTTTTCCGGATCATGGGCAAAAAAGGACTCGAGATTTTGGGTCGTATACAACAGCTTGGCGATCGCCAACATGACGCCGATCACGACGCCGGTGAGTAAATTGGTACAGACGATCGTTCCCATGGTGACAAAATAGATCACGACCTCGCTGCGGCCGTACGCTCGCAAATCTTTCAGCACATGGAAGTCCATCAACTTGTACCCTGTATACACCAACACGGCTCCGAGGCTGGCGGTTGGAATGAGCCGAAGGACTGAGGGGAGCAACGAGGCGAACAATAGGAGCCACATGCCGTGAAAGATGGCCGAGAATCGCGTCCGCGCGC
>JBKJWE010000118.1:0-8478 GCA_046717045.1 Nitrospiraceae bacterium
ACGGACTTCGAGGGCTGTAGACGGGCGGATAATCATAGGCATTCATCTGCCGCGGATTGCCGACGTGCAGGCCTGGTTGTGTCCCGGCGATGAAATAAATCTGCAGCGGACCGGATCTGGTTCCCACAGCCGTCGCTGCCGGCACGGTCTCGGGGAATTTGGGGAGGTGACTCATCAAGGCATGATATCGGCCCATGCAGAATTGCTGATACCGTTCGAGCCCGCCACCATCTGCGTTGATGGAGGGGAAATGGTTCCAGATACGCCAGAGGTGCGGGTACCCCAGCGAAATGGCCTGACGTAGCAGGCGCTGATAGGCCGAAGCCGTCACGGTATCAAGCGCGGCGCGGCACGTCTCTTCGATCTCAAGGTGGCCGAAGAGAACCTCTCCGTTAGAAGCCAGGCGCATGCCGTCTCCTTCGTGATATGTAACGGGCAGGGCGCTCGTCCACACCTCGATGAGCGGAGTGTCGTTCAATCGCGGGAGATCGAGAGAGACGACAGGACAATCGGTCTGGTATGTCGAGGGGGCGCCGAACCCGATGACGGCTAACGGATACGTGTCGGGGGAACCGAACGAAGATTCGAGCGCCGCGCCGTCGACATAGTTGACATGAAGATAGTGACTGATCCCATCAGCTCGACAAGGCATGGTGGCAGACGACAGCGTCTGGTTCGATGCCAGAGCGGCACGTTCTGGTGGGACTTGGCCAGGTCGTTTCATGCTCGCGGAGTCAAAACAGTTTATGGAAGTTAAGGGACCGCATAGTCTTTGACGGTTGTAACGGTCACGGGCACCCCTCGCGTTCGACGCCGGTAGGCGGCCCAGTTTTCTCGAAAATTGAACAGGTATACCAGGTAATAGGCGACCTTGAACAAAAAGATCGGAAGTCCGGTTGGAGATTTTCCAAAGGCATCGCCTGCGAGGATCGACAGGACAGCCTGCTCCATCTTGAAGATGCTGCCGTCGTTCATGAACAGAGTCCGGAATGCCGGCTGGGTATAGTGATAAATGAACCACGAATATGTTTTGACGCCTTTTCGGACGATCCGTTCGAACTCTCGGAGACAATCCTCATGCTCGGGGGCGCCTCGCAAATAGGCGTCGACGACTTCCGCGCCCAGCGTGGCGCTGGTCAACGCCAGATGGACGCCGCTGGAAAACACCGGGTCGATAAAGGCGAACGCGTCGCCCACCATCAGGTATCCGTCACCACTCATCGTGGTTCGCCGATAGGAATAGTTCGCCGCTGCGTAGGCTTGACCCAGCAGCTTGGCGTTGGTCATGCGGGCGGCAACCGGCGGACAGAGCGAGATTGTATCCCAGAGAAACTGTTCCAGGGAGACCTTTCGCGAACTAATGTAGTAGGGCCAGCAGACTGCGCCGACGCTCGTCGTGCCATCTTTGAAGGGAATGATCCACCACCATCCATGGTCGAACCAGATGATACTGATATTACCCTCATCCATGCCTGGCAGACGCGCGACGTTCTCGAAATGTCCGAATATGGCAGCACTGTTATGGTGAGGATTGCGATACTTGCCGCCGAATTGACCGGACAAGAACGTGTCCCGCCCGCTGGCATCAATGACGAACCTGACTTCCCATGTGAGCGGCAGTCCTTTCCGATCCTTAGCATGCACGACGTGGGATGAGTCTTTGCGGAACTCGACACCCGTGGCTTGTACGCCCTCATGCTGATGTACGCCTTTGGCCGCGGCGTTTTTGAACAAGATGTCATCGAACTCCGCTCGCTTCACTTCGTAGGCATAGGGGAGTGAACCGTCAAGGGCACGCGAGAAATGCAGCATGCGCGCGCGACCGTGATACTGCGAGACGACTTCCGCCCCATATTTCGGGAGGCCAATCTTATCGATTTCGGATAAGACACCGAGCCGCTTGAGTATGGGGACTGAATGGGGCAGAAGGGATTCTCCAATGTGAAAACGCGGGTGACGGTCTTTTTCAAGAAGATGAACAGCCCATCCTTTCTCAGCCAGTAGGGCTGAGATAGCCGAGCCGGCTGGGCCGCCGCCGACAACGAGGACGTCGCAGGTGATCGGGGTTGGGTGAGACGTGGATTGGTGTGCCGCCATGGTCAACCTCTTGTCCTCGTGAGGAAATTGGACCGGAGTATACCCAAGATGTCGGGTTCTTGCTAGGTCGTTATCTCGAATCCCTCGGGTATCTCTGTCGGGGAGAGTCGAGATGTGCGAAGCCACGCCGCGTTGCCCCGCTGCGAGACCTGTGGTAGGGTCCGATCAACTCGCGTAGGGAATCACGCCACAGGTTTTCTTCGTTCGCTCGATGGGTAGCCTGCTCGATCAATTCTTTGTCTTCCATCCTGAACCCTGGAACGATCAGGATTGGAAGCGTCGCAGCGGTCTGCCGCTTGAGGACGTCTGGTTCTCCTCGGCAGATAGCACGAAGCTCTTCGGCTGGTATGTGGAGCATTCCGCGACGGCCGCTGTGTTGTTGTGGTGCCACGGGAACGCCGGCAATATCATCAATCGGCTCGACAATCTGCGAAAACTCTATGGACTTGGACTGTCCGTCTTCATCTTCGACTATCGCGGATATGGGCGCAGTCAGGGACGGCCATCGGAAGAAGGCCTGTATCAGGATGCCATCGGCGCATACGATTATCTGACCCGCACCCGCATGATCAGACCGGAGCGCATGGTGATCTTTGGACGTTCGCTCGGTGCGGCGGTTGCGGCCGAACTGGCGTCCCAGAAGCCGGCAGCCGGGCTCATTCTTGAATCGCCGTTCCCGTCCATTGAAGCGGTCGCCAAGTTCCACTATGGCGGTCTGCCGGTGCATTGGTTGCTGGGCAGCGATTTTCGCTTACTCGATCGCCTCCCTCAGCTCTCCCTCCCGAAACTCATCATCCACGGCGATCAGGATGACATCATTCCGCTTGAATTGGGGCAACAGGTCTTTGACGTCGCCAAACCGCCGAAATCGTTCTCTGTCATCAAAGGCGCTGATCACAACAACACCTACCAGGTGGGCGGTCCTGCGTACCTTCAGCGAATCGCCGAATTCATCCGTGACGCGATCCGCTCCTAAGATGGCAAAAAAGATTTGGAGACTGCGGGAACTTTTGGTACAGTGCGCGGCGACGCCGCTGCGTTGTGCCGATTGCAGCGAGTCTGCGCACAAGACGCATGAAGGAGACCGGAGTGGGGATCATGTTTCGGCTGTGCGGAGCCTGTGCAGTAAGCTTTGTCGCGCTGTGGTCTGGCGGCTGTGCAGGACCGATGGCGGCGGAACACGCCAACGGGACAATCCTCCTCGCTGATGCGAACGGGTCCTCGACCTCGGACGGGCCAACGATTGTGGCGCAAGGGTCATCCAACAAGGCTACACTTTCCGATGAACCCTTCGACCCCTTTACGAAATCCGATGAAGGGGTGGTCGAAGAATACGATCCCCTCGAGCCGATCAATATCAGAATGTTTGAGTTCAATCGGCAGTTGGATCGGTTCGTTCTCAAGCCGGTGGCCACGGGCTACAACTTTGTGATGCCGGACTGGGTTCAGGTCGGCGCGAGCAATATCTTCGCGAATCTGCGATTCGCTCCGCGGTTCTTGAACAATATATTTCAAGGCAAATTCAAGGGTGCGGGGATCGAGGTCGGGCGGTTTTTGGTGAACAGCACGATCGGCGGCGCAGGCATGATCGACTTCGCCACGGATATGAACCTCACGACGCCCGAAGAAGATTTAGGCCACACGCTCGGGCGCTATGGCGTCGGGCCGGGTCCATACCTGGTGATCCCGCTGCTCCCACCCTTTACCGTGCGCGACTTTGTCGGCTATGTCGGCGATGTGTTCCTGAATCCGATCAACTGGTTGGTGGCGCCGATCATCGAGGTCAACAATGTCCCCTCCCTCATTTCGCATCCCAACCGCACGACCTCCAGCATTGTGCAGATCGGCGCGCGCGTCGGCGATATTGTCAACGATCGGTCTCGAAATCTCGAGAAGTTCCAGGGCGTCGAAGAAGCCACGTTGGATCTCTATACCGCAGTCCGCAACGCCTATCTGCAGAAGCGCGCGAAAGCCGTGAAGGAATAGCAGGTCTGCTCGAGGGTTTTCTACTGGATCACGCCCAGCTCTCGGCCGACTTTTGCGAACGCCTGCACTGCACGTTCGAGTTGGGGCTTGGTGTGCGCGGCCGACATCTGTGTGCGAATCCTGGCCTGGCCTTTGGGCACGACAGGATAGCTGAATCCCACCACATAGATCCCTTCCTTGAGCAGCCGATCGGCCATCGTGGTGGCAAGCGCCGCGTCACCCAAAATGACGGGAATGATCGGATGGTTGCCCGCCACCAGCCGGAAACCCAGCGCGGTCAGCTGCGCGCGAAAAAAGGCGGCGTTCTCGCGGAGGTTGGCACGGAGGCTGTCACCCTGCCGCGTAAGCTGGACGGCTTGGAGTGCAGTGGCGGTCACGACTGGCGGCAGGGCGTTTGAAAACAAATAAGGCCGTGACCGCTGCCGCAGCAGTTCCACGAGCTCGGCCCGTCCTGTGGTAAATCCGCCTGTCGCGCCACCCAGCGACTTGCCCAACGTGCTGGTGATGACGTCTATGCGATCCGCCACCCCGCAATGGTCGGGCGTTCCGCGCCCGGCATTGCCCAGTACGCCGGTGGCGTGACTATCGTCCACCATGACGAGGGCGTCGTAGCGATCGGCGAGGTCGACGATCCCATCGAGTTTGGCGAGGTCGCCATCCATAGAAAACACGCCGTCGGTGGCGATGAGACGGAGTCGGCAGTTCGCCGATTCATTGAGCCGCGCTTCGAGCTCTGCCATGTCCGAATGCGCGTAGCGCAACCGCTTGGCTTTGCAAAGTCGAATCCCGTCGATCACGCTCGCATGGTTCAAAGCATCGCTGATGACTGCGTCCGACTCATCGAGCAAGACTTCGAAGAGCCCTCCGTTGGCGTCGAAGCAGGAGCTGTAGAGGATCGTATCGGCGGTGCCGAGAAACGCGCTGATCGCCCGCTCAAGTTCGGCATGGAGATCTTGCGTGCCGCAGATGAATCGCACAGAGGCCATCCCGTAACCATGGGTCTTCAACCCCTCTGCGGCGGCCTGGACAATTTCAGGATGATTGGCGAGGCCCAAATAGTTGTTGGCGCACAGGTTGATGGCATGCCCTTGCGCGACACGAACTTCCGCACCTTGAGGGCTGAGAATCTTCCGCTCGGTCTTGTACAGGCCAGCTGCGCGGATGTCGGCCAGCTGTTGCTCGATGATGTGCTTGAAGGAGCGGTAGGCCATCGGATTTTGAGAGCCGAGTGCTGAGAAGGAGGGTCGGAGTCGCTCGGTTCTCACCACTCATCGCTCAGCACTGTTGTTATGGAAACAGGACCACTTTGCCGCACTGGCCGGATTTGATCAAGTCGAACCCTTTGGCGAAATCGGCCATAGGGAAGGGCCTTACGCCTAACCCCTCACCCCTCACGGGAATAGGACCACTTTGCCGCACTGGCCGGATTTGATCAAGTCGAACCCTTTGGCGAAATCGGCCATAGGGAAGGTGTGGGTGACGACGGGCTTGATATTCAGGCCGGCCTTGAACAGCCCCGCCAACCGATACCACGTACTGAACAGACGTCGTCCCGTAATGCCGTAGACGCGAATGCCTTTGAAGATGATCTCGTTGGCCACGTAGCAGGTCATCGGGGCGGTCGGAATGCCGAAGAGGGTGACGCGGCCGCCGTTCTTGACAGCGGCGAAGGCCTGGTGCAAGGCCGAGGGGTTCCCGGACATTTCAAGCGAGGCGTCGACGCCTTCTCCCGACGTGATGTCGCGGATAGCTTGAGCCATCTCCTCCGCAGTCTGGGTCGTCGCATTAAGGACGTGATCGACAGCGAGCTGTTTGGCGAGATCCAAACGGTAGGCGCTTGGGTCTGAGGCGATGATGGTGGCGGCGCCGGCGGCCCGCGCTACCGCGGCGGCAAAGAGGCCGGTCGGGCCGCAGCCGGTAATCAGCACGGTTCGGCCGGCGAGTTCTTCGGCTAGCGCCGCATCGACGGCGTTTCCGAGCGGTTCCTGCACGCAGGCGTATGCCGGTGGGATCTCACGCGAGGTTGTCCAGAGTACCGACTGTGGAAGACAGACATATTCCGCAAATGAGCCGTCTCGATCAACTCCCAGGATACGGTAATTCTGGCAGACGTGGGCTTGCCCCGTCCGACATTGGAAGCAGGTTCCGCAGGTCAAGTGCGACTCGGCGGCCACATAGTCGCCGGTCTTTACCAGCGTCACGTCGACGCCGATCTCGACCACCTCGCCGCACATCTCGTGGCCGATAATGCGGGGCGGGTGGATGCGCTTCTGGGCCCAGGGATCCCAATGATATATGTGTGCATCGGTGCCGCAGAGCGAGGTGGCCTTGATACGGATGACAACGTCGGTCGGTCCCGGAGTGGGATCGGGCCACTGCATGGCGGTCAATCCGGGCTGAGCCGATGTTTTGACGAGGGCCTGCATAAACGAATTGTATCCGACGCCGACGATCTCGGCTACTGAGAATAATAAAAAAAACGGGTTGCGCAGGGTCTCCAGGCTGGGTAGGATGCTTTTATGATGGCGCTGTTCAACCGCAGCCTATTGTGTGTGGTCGGTAGACTCACTGCGGCACTGTGCTGCCTGATGGTCATGGCATCGGTCGGGGCGGCTTCTTCCCCCTCGTCTTCCGTGTCTAGTCCAGCCAAACGGTGGGTCCAGTTCGATCTGAACGAGGAGGAATCCGCGGCGGATATTCTCTCCGGAAAACCCATCACCCTCTCCATGACGCTGGGAGGAGTCAACCAGGGGGCGGCTCCGGTGGTGGCCATTCTCGAATCGGTGCATTTTCAATCCCAGACGTTCACGCTTGAAGAGGATGAGACACCGATGGCGCTTAAAGGCACGGTGACGCTGGACCCGATGCCTCCGAGCCGGACATCGGTGCCGCCTAAGGTAGCCCGGATTCAAGTCACCTTCGCCCGCGCCAGGCAGGACAAACTCGAACGATTCATGCGCCGGGTCGTCTACGTGACCCTCGATCCACAAGAACCTTCGAGCGAGTCGTTGGAGGTCCCGTCAAGCCGGGCGGAGGAGTTGCGTAGGGAGGACATGATCGTGGACGAAGCGCAGCCGGAGGTCGAACCGGTCGCGATCGAAAGAGTGGTTGAAGAAGACCTCATGCCCCTGCCGGAGCCGGGCCAAGGCACGGCCTATTGGCAGCACGTCAGCCATTTGATCAGCCGCAGTTGGGCCCGTCATGTGCGCGGCCTCCGGCACGGGCCCAGCACCGAGACCGTTAGAGTTCGGTTCAAGCTGTATCCCAATGGCCGCGCCCAGCTGATTGAGATTGAAAAGGGGTCCGGCGCGCGCGAGATCGACGAAGCCGGCATCTTCTCCGTGGTGCATGCCCAGCCGTTCCCGCCGTTTCCGTCGGAGGTGGGAGACGATGCGGTGGATGTGCATCTCCGCATGCGGACCGGCGCCCGGTCCAGATCTCGCGACACACAGTCGGTCACAAATCCGTCAACCAGCAAACCGGACGTCCCCGCGTCAAAAAAGTAACCGTCTACGAGAGGACCAGCCTGACGAAAGATACCAACAGAGAATGAAGCTATGAGGCGAGTGGTCGGGACAAAACGGGTCGCCATTGTGCTGCTCGGGCTCGTGGTCTTGCTGCCGGCGGCGGTCTGGGCGGAATCGGCCCATTGGAACGTGGATCCCGAGCATTCCACGGTCGAGTTTCGTGTGGCGCACATGGTCGTCTCAAAAACCGCCGGGCGGTTCATGGACTACACCGGTTTCGTCGAGATGGACGCGGAGGCAGGGACCTTCAAGGCAATCGAAGCGACGATAAGACGGCGTCGGTGAATACAAATCATGAAAAACGCGATGCCCATCTGCGCAATCCTGACTTCTTCGATGTGGAAAAGTTTCCGACCATGACGTACAAGATGAAGACTTACAAGAAAACCGCGGGGGGCTACTCCGCAGTCGGCGACCTCATCCTGCACGGCGTCACGAAAGAGATCCTCCTCACGGGCAACTTCAACGGCGTGACGAATGATCCCCTGGGCAACACCCGCGCCGGGTTCAATGCCGAAGGCAAACTGAACCGCAAGGATTTCGGCATGGTGTGGAGCAAAGCGTTGGACAGCGGCGGGCTCGTGGTCGGTAACGACGTCTATCTCCATCTCGACATCGAATGCATTAAAGCGAAACCCCAACCATAGCCGATTAGTCTTGGGCTCGCCTCCTGATCACGCGAGCGGACTGCTGGCGGCTGGAGGGACGTGTTGCCGATGAGAACGTCATGATTCGAGGGGTCGCACTATTGTTGATAGTTGGGATGTTCGCAGAAACGGCTGCGTGGGCGCTGGAATTCACCGCCGACCAAGTGACGAAGATCGATGGCCGATCGCACAAGGCGAACATCTACTATCGCGATCAGATG
>JBKJWE010000119.1:0-4502 GCA_046717045.1 Nitrospiraceae bacterium
GCGCTGTCTTGCTCGAAGGGCTTCATCGGGAAGCGATACCCGAGTCCGAAGCCCGCAAAAGCATAGCTCCATTCGATCTCAGATTCTTTGATGCGTTGTCCCTCCACATACTCCGAACGCCCAATAGGCGCAATGAAGGTATCGAGGGTAAAGAGCAGCGACCAGTTGGGATGGGCGCGGAGGCCAATCGTATAATCGAGATCATTGACCACACCGGAAAAAACCCCTCGGAACCGCCGGTTCTCCTCATCCCAATTCCGCCACACGTACAAGGCGCCGAATGGAAGAATTTCCATCTGGCTCGGCCCATTGGGAATCCAGTTAAGGCCAAAGTTTGCCGCGGTCACACTACGGCGGTCTCGCGGAGGAACGTAGATCTCCTCTCCAAACAAGGTGGTGTGAAACTCCTTGCCGGCTTCAGCGGTCTTTTCTTCCTCGGCGAACGCGCTCAATGTGGAATATGGGGAGAAGCCGATGACGAAGGCCAGCAAGATGGCGAGAGGTGTATTTCGTCGAAGGAAGTCAATCCGCCGAGCGCATGACCCCGTCCGCCCAGATTGGATTCCCAATGTGCCTCCAGACGCGGAAACCCGCACCCGTTGAACCGAGTGCGGCCTCCGTCGTCGTCTCCCGAATAACAGGCCTTCGCGCCCAGACATCCGAGACTTCCATGAATCTGGTTATAGTTGGGAACCTGCTTTGCTGGCGCTGGGGAGTTCCCTAGTGCCCTGACCCGCGAGCCCCAGCGACAGAACAACCGACATGAGAGAAGGAAAGTCGGCGGGAACAGGGGGAGAAAGATCGACATTGCAGATCTGGTGAGACTTGGGTTGCTCAACCGGCGAGAACCGACGGGCGTGAAGCGGGTTGTACTCAATGAAGCGGAGGGGAGGCCTCTCTTCAGTACTGCTCAACATTTCTCTATGTATATCTTCTCCATGTATATATGGCCTTCTGCGTGGCCTGAATCATCTGATAGAGTTGATCCACTGCGGCTTCCTTGGTCAGCAGCGCGGCGGCACCGGCTTTCCGCATGGCCTGTTGCATCTCCCCCCCAGTCTGCACCGACAAGCCGATCACAACGATCTCGGGATAGCGGTCCCTAATGAGAGCGGTTGCCTCGATGCCATTCATTTTTGGCATGTTAATGTCCATCACGACGATGGTCGGGTGGTGCGTCATAACGCCGGCAAGCGCCTCTTCGCCGTTCGCCGCTTCGCCCACCACTTCGATGTCGTGGTACCGGTCTAACACGCTCCGCAATCCCTGTCGAACCATGACGTGATCGTCGACCAGCAACACACGAATCGGCTTCTGAAGAGAGTTCTGAGGCGTAATTCTTGAATTCATGGATTGTATGCTCTGGTAGACGGTTGATGGTTGATTCTGACAGCTTCTAGTCGAGGCAGCCTCCTAATTTCGCGCGCTACAGTGAGTTCAAAGATCAGGAATCTAGCCCTCCACCATAGAGCTAGTCAATTAGCAGTCCCTTACCCTATCCCCCCTTGACGGGAACGTTTACCTGTATCCGTGTCACATAGCTGACATACGTAATGCACTGTTATCATGCGGATATTTCTTGCGGACAGATCCCACCTCTGCCGGGGTGACAACAGCGTCTCAAGTTGGGTATAGTGAGCCCGGACTTAGGGCGATGTAAGCAGGTCGCTATCACCGCGTTCTTGGCGAACTCTTCAGTCACACTGCTTCCGGAAGAAGGAGCCGATCAGCATGAAGCCTCAAATAATCGTCGCCGATGACCATCGCCTCGTTGCCGAGGGGGTGGTCAAGATTCTGGAAAAAGAATACAACATCGTCGCGACACCCACTGATGGACACAGCTTCATCGAATCGGTTGAAAAGATTCGCCCTGACCTTGCTCTGGTCGATATTTCACTCCCACTCTTGAATGGGCTGGATGCTTGCCGGCGCGTGAAGAAATCATGCCCGGAGGTCAAGACGATCATCCTGACGATGCACTCGGAGCCGCACTTTGTCAATGAAGCGTTTCGTGTCGGGGTTGGCGGGTACGTGCTAAAGAGCTCGGTTGCCGATGAGTTGCTGTTTGCCGTGCAGGAGGTGTTGAAGGGGCGAACGTACATTTCCCCTGTCGTCGCCCAGGGTCTGCTCAATCAGAAGTTGGAATCGCCGGCGGACCCTCCGATCCGGTCGAAAAGTACCCCTCCTGTGACGTTAAGCCTGCGACAGAGAGAAGTCTTGCAATTGGTGGCAGAAGGGAAATCCAATAAGGAAATCGCGTCGGCAATCAATGTCACGGTGAAAACCATCGAGTTTCACAAATCCAGAATCTCGAAAGAACTCGGCGTTCGCACGACCGCCGAACTGACAAAACACGCTATCTCCCTCGGGCTCATCGCCCCGCCTGAGGCGCCTTCCACCCCACACTCCTACTGAACGACAGTCCTAAGGCCAAGTTCCGACGATGGAGCTTCAGGGCTTGATGAGCCCCTGCGCCATCGCAAATCTGGTCAGCTCGGCAGCCGTCTTGAGCCCGAGCTTTTTCACGATCCCTGCTTTATGGAACTCCACCGTTTTCTGTGAGATCCCCATCGTCGCGGCAATGTCCTTCGTCGAACTACCGCCCGAAAACATGCGTAAGACCTCATGTTGCCGCGGCGTCAATTGAGCGCTGTACCCTTCGGGACGAATCCACGGATGTTCGATCGATTCGCGGACATCCGCCGCGATCTCAGCAGACAGATACCGGCGGTTGCTCATGACGGTGCGGATCGCCGACACTAACTCGGTCGAAGCGGATTGTTTGAGGACGTAGCCGTTTGCGCCCTGTCGAAAACCTTCGCTGACATAGAATGGCTCGCTCAACATCGTCACGAATATGATTTTCACATAGGGAAGCTGTTGTTTGAGCGAATGGGCGAGGTCGAATCCGTTCGTGTCGGGCATGGACACGTCCAGCAACACGATGTCCGGGGCTAAGCCAGGGGCGTTCTCCAAAAGGTCCGTCCCGGTATGAGCCACGCCGACAATCTCCGCGTCATCGGCGAGTAACTGCCGGAACCCTTCCACCACCAAGGGGTGGTCGTCCGCAATAAATACACGAGGGTGATGCATAGCCGCTCCCGAGTTCAACTCTTCACCGCTCCGTCCACGATGGCCAAACGTAGCACGAGGTGGGCCCGACCGGCCTGTCCAGATGGTATCACATCTGCCGGCCTCACAAACTATAGGTAACCCTAGCTCTATAAGCGGTAGCTAGGGGGCCTTCATCAGTAGCTTAGGGAACCTTCTAGTCTCTCGCAGGCTCCTCTGGAGAGTACGGTAGGTTACTGAACCTGGCGGGTCTGAAAGGCAAAGGGGCAGGATGGAAATGAGCCACTTATTGTCTCATTCCTGAACAGGGAGGAGAAACACCATGATAGAGAGAAAATGCGTGCATCCGGCTTGCAGTTGTCCTGCCGATGAGGGAAAAGAATTTTGCTGCGACACATGCAGGAACACCGCTACGTTTGTCTCAACCTGTCCGTGTAATCACGTAGGCTGCAAAGGAAAAGCCCCTCAAAAGTAGTCTCGCAAACACACTCATTCGGCGAATAATTTAGTTAGGTACAGAACGATGGCGGACCCGTCCCATTGTTTCGAGCTCGATTCGCTCATCGATGCTCTCACGACCATGCGCGCTCGTGGATTGGCCGCGCTTCCTGACCTGAACGCCAGCGGCCTTGTCTCCGGGATCGTGACGAAAACGGCGGCGACATCCTTCATCGTTGCACAGGACTCTCACTAGGGACGGTGGTTTCGGGATCCAGGGTTTCCCCGAGTCCGGTAACGATCCGACCTCCAGTATCCTGAGACAGGTCGAGCTCACGCACGCTTCTGTCTGGTGGTCGGCGGGACCTTGGCGCATTTAGTGTCACCATCCAGGGGCGCGTCGGTGGCGATCTGAGATCTTGCCTCATCTTCATACGAATAAGAATGTGAACACCTGACAATGACAACGGGGAGGGCTTTATGGAATCCAAGACGAAAGACAGCAGTTTCATGACGGATATCAAAACGTTGCGCCAACGCGCCCGGCAGCACATCGACAAGGGCGCAGTGACCCCAGGCTACGGGGCGAAGGTCGAAACCGTGGTGAAACTTTTGAACGAAGCGCTGGCCACCGAAATCGTGTGCGTGCTTCGCTATAAGCGCCATTATTTCATGGCACAAGGCATCTCTTCGGAAAGTGTCAAGTCCGAGTTCCTGCAGCATGCCAAAGAGGAGCAGGTCCATGCCGACCAGTTGGCGGAACGCATCGTCCAGCTGGGAGGTGAACCGAACCTCTCCCCCGACGGACTCTCGAGCCGCAGCCATGCCGAGTATGTCGAAGGAACATCGCTCAAAGATATGGTCAAAGAGGACCTCATTGCCGAACGAATCGCCATAGACAGTTACAGAGAAATGATTCATTTCCTCGGGGCCGATGATCCCACCACCCGTCGCCTGCTGGAAGAGATCCAGGCGAAAGAAGAAGAACATGC
>JBKJWE010000120.1:0-2623 GCA_046717045.1 Nitrospiraceae bacterium
GCGTTCCCCGGTCGAGGCGCCTGGTCGTCCTCGCGCGGAGCCACGTTGTGATAGATTAAGGGTGGAGCTTAATGCGCTGCACCACCTGGGCGAAGGGCAAATCACCCATTCCATAGTCGGCGATAATGTGTACTAATACGGTTCCCCTCTTCCGCACGCTTCGCGTTCGACGCGATACCACCACAATACATCGGCAATAGGATGCTATCACACCGAGGAGGATGGTATTTCATAAAGGCCCGGGTGTCTTTGGTGGAAGAGAGCGCCGTGGATATCGAGCCGTGCAGGTCGGGTGCCCTTTATCGGTACCCCGCCTGTCGATCGAGGGCCGGGGGATCTTTCTCCTGGGGGATACGAAGAGGAAAAAGTTCCGGCCACTGTCAAGTACCTGTTGATTGGCTGCCTTGTCCCGTTGATCCTCACGGTATCGTGATGTATCCTGAATCCAGTTAACACAAGGGAATAAGCAATTGCGGGACACGGGGAGACGCCTTACGCAACGCACCGCGCTCCCTTCAGGTCGAGCGCCCGCAAGGGTGTCCGGGTTTAAATCTCGGCTTCGGCACCACAACTACGGACACCTTGATTGCTATGCCGTTCATGGCAGTCTTGGACCCAGCGTAACAACCACGGTATGCTCCCGAACGGTTCGTATTGGAAACCCGTTTCGCTCGCTCTGTTTGCTTGTGCATTCGCGATATCCGCTTCAGCCTCTGATCAGAGCCCCGGACTCTCCATCAGTTCTTCTCATTCTAGTACCTCTTCGATTACCGTTCACCCGAGAGAAAGTAACGAAATTCTCTACAACCCTGGCATGGGACTCGCCGACTTCCACTTTGGGCTTGGATTTGGTCACCCACCGACGCTTGAACAGTATCCGAGGTCAACGGTAGCGTATTTCCGGTGGTCTTGGTCGGATCTCGAGCCTGAGGAAGGGCAGTATGCGTTTGATTTCGTGGATCGGATAATCAGCCAAGCCAAGGCGAAAGGGGAGACACTGGCATTTCGTATCATGACGGACTACAAGGCCGGCTCACCCCAATGCCTGCTCCAAAAGGGAGTCGGTAGCCTGAAGGTAGAAGGAGGTATCTTTCCCGACCAGAATAATCCTACCTTTCTGATGTATCACGAAAAGCTCATCAAGGCTTTCGGTCAACGTTACGCGGGTTCGCCGGATATCGATCATGTTGATATCGGCTCGGTCGGCTGTTGGGGTGAGTGGAATATGGCCTGCTGCCGGGGAGTCGAAGCGCAGTGCCAACAGTATTATCCGGTCGAGGGAAATCAGATCAAGGTCACAGAATGGTATCTCACGCATTTCTCCGGTACGCCCCTCGTGATGCTTCACGGAGGCCAGCTCCGGCATGCTGCCCCGCGTGGAGCCGGTTGGCGCGCAGACTGTTTTGGAGACTACGGCTATTTCAGCCCCACGTGGAATCACATGGAGTATGCCTACCCACGCGTGTTCGAGGATCCGGTGATCGGGGCGGCCTGGAAGCAGGGCCCCGTGCAGTCCGAAATATGCGGTGTCGTGCAAGATTGGTATGAAAAAAGGTTCGATCTCGATCGTTTTTTGCAAAAAGGCTTGGAGTGGCATGTCTCTGTATTGAATGCGAAATCATCACCGATCCCGAGTGAATGGCGGCGGCGGTTCGATAATTTTCTCAAGAAGATGGGATACCGATTCGTGCTTCGCCAGATGACTCATGCCGCAGACGCAAGTCCTAGTCAGAAGCTATCCTTGCAATCACGATGGGAAAACGTCGGCGTCACACCGATTTATCGTGACTGGTCGCCAGCATATCGCATGAGATCTGCTGCGGATAAAATAGTCGCGCAGTGGTTTAGCGCGGCTCAGCTAAGGCGGTGGCTCCCAATCGTACAGCAAGAAGTGGAAGACGTTGTGATCCTACCGGACGATGTCCCGGAAGGTTCGTATGTTTTGGACGTTGCGATTCTGGATCAAGGGGGTCGCGCACCTTTCGTCGATCTCGCCATAGAAGGGAAGCGTCAGGACAGGTGGTATCCCATCTCCACCGTCATGATCCGCCGTTGACCAAGAGTCTGAAAGTATAAAAGCCGATGACGGCGCGTTGCCGAAGATGCTTGCTCCCCTTTCGGCTGTTTGCCGGCGGGCCGGTTATGCCAGGGGCATACAGTGGGTATCCTGGATTCATCGCCGCGATCACATCAGTCTGATCATCTGGGCGCTGACTTCGCCAACTATGTCCGGTCCAGTGAATGCGGTGGCGCCTGAACCGTTCCCGATGAAGACGTTCTGCCATGTCCTTGGGCGCATGCTCCACAGATGTTCCTGGCTTCCGGTCCCAGGCATTGCGCTTCAGGCGCTGTTTGGTGAATTGGGGACCTTGATGACAACTGGGCAGCGAGCGAGTCCGAGGAAGGCCAACTCCGGGGGGTATCGGTTTCAGTATCCCGCATTGGAATCGGCTCTTCAGGCGATCGTGGCGCAGGGATGAAAGAGGCTCGTCGATGATCTCCATGCTTGAATACATTCATGCGGCTGCCGTGGCGATTCTGGTCGGCAAGGTCGTGCTCTTGTCCTTCGTCGTGGCGCCGATTTTGGCCAAGAACCTCGATCGAGAATGGTCCGGCAAAGTCG
>JBKJWE010000121.1:0-3030 GCA_046717045.1 Nitrospiraceae bacterium
GCCGCTGAAGAGTCCGGCGATGCGGGACAAGACCCCGAACTTATTCTCGACCATGACTGAAATTATGTGTTCCATCGCATTCAATGCCGAGGAGTGCGTGCTGAGAACTGAGCGACCTACTCAGCACTGAACACCCATCGCTCAGGACACTTTAGGCCGTGAGGACGGTATCTTTGTCTTCCGGCGTCACCGCACCGACTTGCGATTGCTTCTTCTTGAGTTCGGGCGGATCTTCGAGAATCATCTCGTGATTGCAGCCGCCGGCCGGAATCATCGGATAGCAGTTCTCGTACGGATAGGTCGGGACGTCGACAATGACGGGCTTATCGGTGGCAATCGCCTCTTTCAGCACGCCGTCGAGTTCCGCCACCTTGTTCGCGCGGAGTCCGACTGCGCCATAGGCTTCCGCGAGTTTTACAAAGTCCGGCGTCGTATCCAGATAACTCGATGCATAGCGACCTTCGTAGAAGAGATCCTGCCACTGGCGCACCATCCCGTGGAATCGGTTATTCAGGATGATGATCTTCACCGGCAGCTTACTGACCACTGCGGTAGCCATCTCTTGCATATTCATTTGGACACTGCCGTCGCCGGCAATACAGAGCACGAGCCGATCGCGAAACGCCGCCTGCGCCCCCATGGCCGCGGGGAACCCAAAGCCCATCGTTCCGAGACCCCCGGAGGTCAACCATCGATTCGGCTTCGCCATCTTGAAGTACTGCGCAGCCCACATCTGGTGCTGCCCGACATCCGTTGACACGATCGGGTCTCGATCCTTCGTAAGTTCATACAACCGCTTGACCACCAGCTGCGGCTTGATCGGCCCTTCCGTTTCCTGGTGATAAGTCAGGGGGTGCGCCTGCTGCCATTCGCGGATCTGATCCCACCAGGGTTTGCGGAGTTCCTTCTGCTCGCCGTTCACCGTCGCGCGCAGGATCTGGTTCAACTCACGGAGCACGGTTTTGCAGTCGCCGACGATGGGGATATCGACGTTGATGTTTTTGCGAATCGACGTCGGATCGATGTCGATGTGAATGATCTTGGCATAGGGACAGAATTCCGACACCTTGCCCGTCACGCGATCGTCAAACCGCGCACCGACCGCGATCACGAGATCGGAGTAATGCACCGCCATGTTAGCTTGATAGGTGCCGTGCATTCCCATCATTCCCATGGACAAAGGATGCTCGCCGGGAAACGCCCCGAGGCCCATGAGGGTCATGTCCACCGGAATCTGCGTCATCTCTGCCAATTCGAGCAGTTCCTGCGAGGCGCCGGAGAAAATCACGCCTCCGCCGACATAGAGAATCGGCTTCTTGGCTTTCATGATCGCTTCGGCTGCCTGCTTGATCTGCCACTTGTTCCCGTCGTACACCGGGTTGTAGCCGCGGATGGAGACGGAATTCGGATAGGTGAAGTCCGCCTTCGCCATCGACACGTCCTTCGGAATATCGACCAGTACCGGGCCTGGACGCCCTGTCGTTGCGATATAGAAGGCCTCTTTGATCGTCGCCGCGAGATCGTTCACATCTTTGACGAGAAAATTGTATTTCGTGCAGGGACGGCTCAACCCCACGTTGTCCGCCTCTTGAAATGCATCGTTGCCGATCAGGCTGGTCGGAACCTGACCGCTAAAGCACACCAGCGGAACGGAATCCATATAGGCATCCGCCAACGCCGTAATCACGTTGGTCATACCGGGCCCCGAGGTCACCAGGCAGACGCCCGCTTTCCCTGTCGCCTTCGCATAGCCTTCGGCCATATGGCCGGCACCCTGCTCATGACGCGTCAAAATGATTTCAAGGTCTTTCTGTTGGTAGAGCATGTCGAAAATCTTCAAGACGACCCCGCCAGGAAGCGCGAAGACGGTCTTCACCCCTTCCCGCTTGAGGCATTCAATGAAGATCTCAGCACCGGTGAGTTTCATGACAGACCCTCCCTCCAACCGCGAGAAACAGCACAACACCAGGAATCAGCTGAACCCTGATACCAGGATCGCCGCATCTCGCAGAAACGACACAACCCCGTGATCGTCCAGAAATTTCTGAAAAATCAAGGGGAAAGCAGCGAGATCCTACCATCCTGACCCTAGCAGGTCAATAGCAGTTCGGCTCCACTGGCAGCCCCGCCTCCGTCATGATAGCTTCGCGTTTTATGATCGCACAATCGAATCAGCCAACCCGGATGCAGCTCACGATCCTTTCTCGGGAACCCTGCCACCTGTGCGACGTCATTCATCGCATGGCTCTGAATCTGCAATCCGAGTTCAATCTCGAAATTCAGAAAACCAGCATCGAGGGCAACGCCGTCCTGCTCGAACGCTATGGAACGCGCATCCCGGTCGTCCTGATCGACGGAGTCGAACGTTGCGGGGGAACCATCACCGAAGGGGACCTGCGGCGTGCGATAAAAAGAGCGCGGTGGAGAAGACCGATAAGCCGGATTCTGTCCCGCCTGGGATATGCTCCCACACGGGGGTGATCATTTCTCTGGGATTCGAGTTGCCTCGAACCTCAAGCGACCTACCCGAAGACCCCAGCCGGGCCAGCCGGTTGCCGATCCTCCGAAGAGAACCGGCAGGTGTCTTCCTATTTGGCCTTGCATCGGGCGACGCTTACCGTGCCGGTGATGTCACCACCACCGCGGTGGGCTCTTACCCCACCGTTTCACCCTTACCTGAGCCGCAGCGACTCGATTGGGATCCCATCGCGTTGGCCATCGGCGGTCTATTCTCTGTGGTGCCGGTGTCGGATCGCTCCGCCTGGGTGTTACCCAGCGCCCTGCCCATGAAGTCCGGACTTTCCTCTCATAGCGTCACCGCCACGAGCGATCACCCAGTCTTCTCCCTCGCGCTCTAGTACTATAGAGCCCGATGTCCAGGCTTTCAAGGGCTCGCCAGGAATGCCTTGACCTACTGCAGGGAGGGCAAGAGGGCAGCCGGCACCGCCTGCTTGGACTGATAAATGGCCATGGCCTCCGGCATCCACTTATTCAGCTGCTCGATGCGGGTCTCATGGCTGGGATGCGTGG